>JBIJCW010000181.1:0-4420 GCA_044344495.1 Kiritimatiellia bacterium
GAAGCCATGCTCCAGCGGACGCTGCAACCACGGCGTCTGGAACGTGTTGTCAATGATCGCCAGGATCCCATGCGCCTTGGCCATTCCCGCCGTCGCCTTCAGGTCTGTGATCTTGAGCAACGGGTTGGACGGGGTTTCCACAAACAAGGCCCGCGTCGAAGGACGGATCGCCCGCTCCACAGCCTCAAGATCCGCCATGTTGACAAAGGTCGTCTGCAACCCCCACTGCGTGAATAGTTTCGTCAGGACACGATACGTCCCGCCATAGATGTCCTCGGAGGCCACCAGGTGATCGCCCGGCTTGAACAGCAGCAGCGCCGAAGTGATCGCCGCCATACCGGACGCAAAGGCCAGTCCGACCACCCCGCCTTCCAACTCGGCAATCGCCAGTTCCAGCGCTTCCCGCGTTGGGTTCCCGCTGCGCGCATAGTCATAGGCGCCCGGATGCTCCGGATCCGGCTGCGCAAAGGTGGAGGCTTGGTAAATCGGAATGCTCGACCCGCCCGTGTAGGGATCACGATCCCGTCCGGCATGGATAAAGGATGTATGCGGTTTGAGAGTCTTTGTTTTCATGAATTCACCCCAATGCCTGGTTCAAATCATCAATCAGATCATTCCCGTCCTCGATTCCGACCGAAAGACGGAGTAGCCGGCTGTTGATCCCCAGCCGGTCCAGCGTGGCCGCGGGAATGTCCGCATGCGTCTGCACCGCCGGATACGTGATCAGCGACTCAACCCCTCCCAGGCTTTCGGCAAACAGAAAGACACGAACCGCAGCCAGCACCCGCTTCACACGCTCAACATCATCCACCTCGAACGAGACAATCCCGCTGGCGCCCGCATGCTGCCGGCGAAGAAGTTCATGCCCGGGATGACTCACCAACCCCGGGTAGTGGACCTTGCGTACATACGGATGCGTGGTCAACCACTCGGCAATCCGCTGCGCATTGGACTCCTGCGCCCTCAGCCGGAGCGCCAGCGTCTTGAGCCCGCGCAGCAACAACCAAGCATCCTGGGGCCCCAACACCGCCCCAATGGCATTCTGGTAAAATGCCAGCCGCTCAGCCAGGTCTTGTCGGCGGGTCACCACCGCCCCCGCCAGTACATCATTGTGCCCCGCCAGATACTTCGTGGCGCTGTAAACAACAAGGTCGGCGCCCAGCTCCAGCGCCTGCAGGTTGAGCGGCGTCAGAAACGTGTTGTCCACAATCAACAGCCAGCCACGCTCCTTCGCCAGCCCCGCCAGCGCCGCAATATCCGCCACACGCAACAGGGGATTGGTCAACGATTCCACAAACAAGCCCTTGACGGCAGGCGTCGCCGCACGGCGAACCGCCTCCACGTCGGACGTGTCCACCGCCGTGAAGTCGAGGCCCTGCGGACGGAACACCTGATCAAAAAGCCGGTGCGTCCCGCCATAGAGATCTTCCGTCACCAGAAGATGATCGCCCGGCTTGAATAGATGCAGAACCGTATCAATCGCGGCAAGCCCGGACGAAAAGGCCAGCCCTTTCACGCCACCATCGATTCTCGCCAGCGTCTCTTCCAGAACCGCACGGGTCGGATTTGCCGTCCGCGAGTAGTCGAACCCTGTGCTTCGCCCCAACTCAGGATGACTGAAACTTGCCGTCTGATAGATGGGAACCGATATGGCGCCCGTCCGCGTGTCCCACCGCGAGCCAGCCTGCGCAAGAATGGTTGCTATTGAAGTGTTCATATCACGTAGTTTGTATTTCCAAAGCTCTTCGATTCCCGCTCCATCTGCACCAACTGTTCAAAGTTAGAAGCGTCCATCGCATGATCAATGGCAGTCTGAACCTCTTGCCAGGTGGGCAAAAACACACAATTCTCCCGCATGGGGCAATCCGTGGCCTTGGTCTCCTCCACACACGTCACCGCCCTGATGGGACCGTCAATCACCCGGACCACATCGCCAACCGTGATCTCCTTGGGGTTCCTGGCCAGTTTATAACCACCATGCCGCCCCCGCTGGGCTTCCAGAACCTCTCCCTTCCTGAGCTGGTTCATGATCCCTTCAAGGTACCTCTGCGGCACATGTTGCGCCTTGGCCACATCCCCAATGGTCACCACGGTTCCAGACTCGGCACGGGCAATCTCATAGACCGCCCTCAACGCATATTGACACTTCGTAGAAATGATCATGAACAGACAATATCCAATATACTACACCATGTCAATCGAGATTATGCTACTTTATTTCGCCTCCGAAAACTGCAACACCAGAATGAGGGGAAAGTTGCATTTTTTGGAGTACGGCGGCTTGACGCCGTTTTCCCAAGGCGCGGCTTGACGCGCCCCGTTTGTTAGATGCCTTTGCCCTGGGGCGCATCTCCGAGTTTTGGCACACGCCCAAGCGAAAAGACGATCCAACACCCGCCTGGAGTACCAGGCTCAAGCACCGAAGTTCACAAAGAGGAAAATCAGAGAAAAGAATACTAATGTGGCGTTAATTTTTCCACACGAGTACCCCTTCGACAATGCTCTGGGTATAGCTCCAAGAACCCGTCGCGGGATTTTTGGCTCGGGTACTCCCGAACGAAAATGCCGCGACATTCTCTTCTTGCCTGCTGGAATTCTTTGTGAACTTCGCGACTTGAGCCTGGTACTCCAGGCGGGTGGTGAAAAATCTCTTTGGGTTGCGATAGAGCCGATGGCTGGGGATCGCCAAAACTCAGGGATGCGCCCTTTGCCCTGCCCCCTCACCCCCATAACTTGACAAATCACATATCAGGAGGAGAATCTGCACCAAGAGCAACCTTCGCGACCACATGACCGCCAACAAGGAGGAACAAAATGAAGTCACTGATGTTACCCGCCATCTTAATCATATCTTGCGGCTGGATCAGCCTTGCCAATGAATCCCCCTCCAAACCACAGGAGAACACCATGCCTCAATCCACCAACGGAAACTTCGTTCTTTACGTCAGCAACCAGAGTCACGCCATGTCCCCTGTCGATATCACCGTTTGTATCGACGGAAAACAGGCGGTTTCAGCTGACTTCGATTTCGGCAACGCCCACAACCTGATCAAACACACCTTCCAACTGGCCCCCGGCAAACACACCCTCTCAGCGGCAACCCGAAAAGGCGAAGTCCAGACCGAACAGGAGATTGAAGTCACGGACAAGCACTGGGCCGTCATCATGTTCTGGCTCAACAGTCAAACCGGACAAAAGAAGTTCTCCGTCAAGATTCAGGATAAACCGCTGGCCTTCATGTAACCCATGCATCCACGGGGTGGCTGGAGCTGTACTCTTGTGATCTCCGTGTTCACCAACAAGGAATACACCCAATGAACGATCCTCAAGACAAACCATGCCCGTTCTGCGGCGAAATGATCAAAACCGAAGCCATCAAATGCCGCTTCTGTGGGGAATTCCTGAATGACGCCACCGGGGCAATCCCCTCACAAGCCGCCTCCAAAGACGCCGTTGTGTTCTTCTCGGGACACGTATCCAGTATCGTCCTCGTCGGCCCGACACTGGCCCTCATCTTCTGGATCGCCATCGCCTGTCTGATCATCTTCGTCGGCGGTCCGGCCATCAAAAACCCAACCCTCGCTAAACTTCCCCTTCCCATTGGCATCGGAATCGCCGTCATCGCCGCACTCAACTGGCTCTCCCGCTGGCTGGACGTCAAAAGCCGGACCTACCATATCACCGGGGACAGGATTGAATACGAACACGGGATCTTCAGCAAAACAATCCACAACGTGGACCTGTGGCGGGTTCAGGACATCACCTTCAACGCCAGTTTTATCCAGAGGCTTTTCAAACTCGGCCGCGTACGCATCGTCACGTCCGACAAGGATACACCGTTGATCAGCGTCGGCCCCGTCCGCAATGCCCGCCCTCTCTACGACAACCTCAAGAAATCCCAGTTGGACGCCGACCACCGGCGCGGCGTCATCCACGTTGAACCGTGACCTGGGTCGTCCGCTTCCGCGCCATCTGACCTGTGGCAAATGTAAATCAAGATTCACCACCCGCTTCGCTAGAGGCACCGGAGGCACAGAGAAGAGAATGTTTCGTGAATGTCACGGAACCGGAGTACCGCTTCCGCGAAATCCACGAAACCCTTCTTGAAGGAATATAGGGAGGGGGAGGAGTTCAAGAGGTTTTGATTGTTGAAACAACTCATCCGGGCAAAACTTAGACTCAAAAGGTGATCGAAGCGCAAAGCGTCGGACAAGGGGTATCGCTTGTTGTCAGGCCGCCTGCTTAGAACTATAGTTATCTAATGGATATCGCTGTGATAACTCGCGCAGTAGCATCCCACAGAAACGAAGGAAAGTTCAACAATCCCAATCTCGCAAACGATTCCAAAACATCAGCAAATACGGCGGGTTTTGAGCATGAAACGTCGCCTATGGGATGACAGTGAGTCAATTTCAACGTC
>JBIJCW010000037.1:0-14740 GCA_044344495.1 Kiritimatiellia bacterium
GCCTCCACCGGGGCAAGCCCGGTGGGCGGCGTGGGCAACGTTGGCCCTTGCTGGGGCAAGCCCGGTGGGCGGCATGCAACGTTTGCCTCCACCGGGGCAAGCCTGGTGGGCGGCGCGGGCAACGTTGGCCCTTGCTGGGGCAAGCCCGGTGGGCGGAACTGACAACGTTAGCCTCAATCACGGGGTGCGGCGCAGGAGGGGGAGCAGGAAGTTGGCGATGGCGTCGGCGCCGTTGGGGGTGGTTTGGGGGCGGCGCGGGAGGGCCAGGAGGCGGTCGATCCCGTCCGCAGCACTGCCGCTTTCCAGGAAGGTGGCGGGCAGGGGGAGTCCGGTCATTTCCTTTTCGATAAAGGCCACGAGTGGAGGCATCTCGGGGTAGCCGTCGCGCACCACGTAGCCGAACGGCACACCGGCGTGGTAGGTTTCCGCCAGGGTGCTGTAGCCGACCTTGCCGATCACGGCATCCGCGGCGTGGACGAGGTCTGGGTGATAGTAGGCGGATTGAAGCGGCAGGCGGATGACGTTGCCGGCGCGGTGGACTTTGGGGCTGCCCCAGGCGACGATGAACACGATGTCCTGCCGGTGGGCCATGGAGTCCAGCAAGGGGGTATGTTGCGCGACCCCGCCCATGGTGATCAGGATGATTTTGATATCCTGTCCAAGGGCGAGGGTCTTACGAAGGGAAGCGGGCGGCTGACGGGGCGGGCGGCTGACGGGGCCCACGGTGAGGTCGGCCTCGACGGGACGGCAGACGGGCTGTGTCTGGATATGGAGGCTGGCCTGGCTGAAGAGACCCTGCAAGGTTTGGGCGTGGGGGGCGAGGCGCGGATGGTCGGCGAGATAGGGGCGGTAGAGGTCGTCCCACAAGAAATTCTCGACCAGGACCGAGGGCAGTCCCGCCTGGCGCGCCACGGCGATGCCTAGCGGGGCGATATCGCAGAGGACGAGGCCGCATCTGGCGTGCCGCACGATTTCGGCGAGCTGTTCAACGTGGTTGGCATGGAACGGCAGGAATTCATCGAGCCGATCCACGGTAGCGGGCAGGTCGGCCACCAAGGCGGACGACTGCACGAAGCCCACATCCGTGTCCGCATCGTGCAGGACGGGGTTAAGGCAACCGGAGTCGGTGAAGAACTTCCGCGGTGCCGTGGTGAACAGGTGCAGTTTGATGCCGGGTTGGAGGCGTTGCAGGGCCGCCAGTACGGCGGCGGCCCGTGCGGCATGCCCCAACCCGTGTGGTGAGATGAAACAGGCGACGTTCCGATCGCGAGATGTTCTCACGGTGCGATGGAGGTCACTCTTCGGCGACCGGCGGGGGCCCCGCCTTTTCGTCGGCGTCAATCAGTTCGTTCAGCGCATCCCGGAACTGGATCAACCCGGTGGACGGCATGATGATGCTGTCGCGGCGGCCGTTGACGTCCTCGGTGATTTTGGTGAAGCGTCCCCTGGGGTTCTGTCTCAGGGTGAAATAGAAAAACTTACGTTCCACTCGAATCTGCGTGTTATACAATTCCTCGTCCATAACCGATCCCTTCTCTTCGTTCCCAATCCCCATGCCTCTTCCCGTTTCCCGACACGCGTTCTGCCGCCGTCCCTTTCAGGTTCAGGTCATGCACATAACGCTGGGTGGCAACCAACGACCTTCGCTGGCCACCGTTGCGTCCTGGTGTGGCACGCAACAGGGGTAATGCTAATGCAAGCGGCGAAGATGTCAATAGCGGGAAGTGTGATTCAGCAGAAGTGTGATTCAGCATTGAACCGAAACGCGGATATACCTATGCTCTGGCGTTTTTGAGGAGTAACGATAATGGGCATGAATGTTACGCAGAAGATTTTGAACGCGCATCTTGTGAGCGGGGAGCTGGTTCCCGGGCGCGAGATTTCCATCCGGATTGACCAGACGTTGACCCAGGACGCCACCGGCACGATGGCGTACCTGCAGTTTGAGGCGATGGGACTGGACCGGGTCCGCAATGAGTTGGCGGTGAGTTATGTGGATCACAATACGATCCAGGTGGGCTTTGAAAATGCCGACGATCACCGGTATTTGCAGTCAGTGGCGGCGAAGTACGGAATCATCTATTCCCGGCCAGGCAACGGGATCTGCCACCAGGTGCATCTGGAGCGGTTTGGGGCGCCGGGGAAGACTTTGCTGGGTTCCGATTCGCATACGCCGACGGGTGGCGGCCTGGGAATGATCGCCATTGGGGCGGGCGGGATCGATGTGGCGGTGGCCATGGGAGGCGGCGCGTTTTACCTGACGGCGCCGAAGGTGGTGCGGATCAAGTTGACCGGAAAGCTGCGGCCGTGGGTGACGGCCAAGGATGTGATTCTCAAGGTTCTGCAGATTTTTTCGACGAAGGGGAATGTGGGCTGCATTTTTGAATATGCCGGGCCGGGCGTGAAAACCCTGAGCGTGCCGGAGCGTGCGACGATCACCAACATGGGGGCCGAGTGCGGGGTGACGACGTCCGTGTTCCCGAGCGACGAGATTACCCGCGCGTTTCTGGAGGCGCAGGGGCGGAGTGCAAGCTGGAGCGAGTTGAGCGCCGATCCGGATGCCGTTTATGAACGGGAAGAGACAATCAATCTATCCAAGCTGGAGCCCATGGCGGCGGCACCGCATTCGCCGGATAATATTGTGACCGTGGCGTCGCTGGCTGGCACCAAGGTGGATCAGGTGTTGATCGGGTCCTGCACCAACTCGTCTTATACGGACCTCAAGACCGTGGTTAAGATCCTGGAAGGGCATACGGTACATGCCGATGTCAGTGTTGGCGTGGCGCCGGGGTCGCGGCAGGTATTGAAGATGCTGGCCTCCGAGAGCGGGTTGGCGACCCTGCTGGCGTCGGGGGCCCGGCTGCTGGAGAGTGCGTGCGGATTCTGTATTGGCAACTCGCAGTCGCCCTCCACGGATGCGGTGTCCCTGCGGACGAGCAATCGGAATTTCGAGGGGCGGTCTGGGACCAAGTCGGCGAAGGTGTATCTGGTGAGTCCGGCGGTGGCGGCCTTGGCGGCGTTGCGCGGGCAGGTGGTGGATCCATTGGCGGAGGGGGCGATCAAGTTTCCGCGCGTCAAAATGCCGAAGACGTTTGCGGAAGATGATGCCATGTTGATTCGTCCGCCGGCGGACGGGACGGGGGTGCAGGTTGTACGCGGGCCGAACATCGGGGAGCCGCCGCGGAATGTGGCGTTACCCGGGGCGATCCGGGGGGTGGCGACGCTGAAGGTGGGCGACAAGATCACCACGGACCACATCATGCCGGCGGGGGCGCGGTTGAAGTACCGGTCCAATGTCCCGGCGTATTCGGCGTATGTGTTTGAGGGGGTGGATGCGGGGTTTGCCAAGCGGGCGGGAGAACTGCGCGATGCCGGGCGGTCTACCTTCATTGTGGGTGGAGATTCCTACGGGCAGGGGTCCAGCCGGGAGCATGCGGCGTTGTGTCCGATGTATCTTGGGGTCAAGGTGGTGGTGGCCAAGAGCATTGAGCGGATTCACACGGCCAACTTGATCAACTTCGGCATTTTGCCGCTGGTTTTTGAGCAGGCGGGTGACTACGACCGGATTGCGCAGGGGGATGAACTGGAGATCGCGGGGGCCAGGGAGGCCATGGCCGGCGGGGCCGGGCGGTTGACGATCCGGAATGTGTCGAAAGGCGTAGAGATCCAGGTGAAGGTGAACCTGAGCCAACGCCAGCGGGCGATCATCCTGGCGGGTGGCCTGTTGAATTATACGCGGGAATCGAAATAATCCTATCAAGGGAGCAGACGACCATGAGTTATGAGAAAGTGACCGTGCCGAAGGCAGGGAAGAAGATCACGATGGGGGCGGACGGCCATTTGCAGGTGCCGGATTGCCCCATTATTCCATACATTGAAGGCGACGGCATCGGGCGTGATATCACGAAGGCGTCGATGATCGTCTGGAATGCGGCGGTGCGGCAGGCCTATGGGGGCAAGCGCAAGGTGGAGTGGATGGAGGTTTATGCCGGGGAGAAGGCGAACGCGGTGTATGGCAAGGCCATCTGGCTTCCGGCGGAGACCCTGACGGCGTGCCGCGAATTCCTGGTGTCGATCAAGGGGCCGTTGACCACGCCGGTGGGTGGCGGCATCCGGAGTCTGAACGTGGCGCTGCGTCAGGAACTCGATCTCTACGTGTGCCAGCGGCCGGTACGCTGGTTCAAGGGGGTGCCCTCGCCGGTCAAGCAGCCGGAGCTGACGGACATGGTGATCTTCCGGGAGAATTCGGAGGATATCTATGCCGGGATTGAATGGGCGGCCGGGACGCCTGAGGTCAAGAAGGTCATTCATTTCCTGCAGAGCGAGATGGGGGTCAAGAAGATCCGGTTTCCGGAGACCTCGGGCATCGGGATCAAGCCGGTGTCGCGGGAGGGCACGGAGCGGTTGGTGAAGGCGGCGATCCGGTATGCGATTGATGAGCAGCGGCCTTCGGTAACGCTGGTGCACAAGGGGAACATCATGAAGTTCACGGAAGGCGGGTTCCGGGACTGGGGGTATGAGACGGCCCGCAATCTTTTTGGCGCCGTGCCGATCGACGGGGGTCCCTGGCACAAGATCAGCCTGCCGGGGCAGCGTGAACTGGTGATCAAGGACTGCATTGCCGATGCGTTTCTCCAGCAGATCCTGCTGCGTCCGGCGGAGTACTCGGTGATTGCCACGTTAAACCTGAATGGTGATTATATTTCCGATGCGCTGGCGGCTTGTGTGGGCGGCATTGGCATCGCGCCCGGGGCGAACATCAACTACGACACCGGGGCGGCTTGTTTCGAGGCCACGCACGGGACGGCTCCGAAGTATGCGGATCAGGACAAGGTTAATCCGGGTTCACTGATGCTTTCCGGCGAAATGATGTTCCGCTACATGGGTTGGACGGAGGCGGCGGACCGGATTATTGCGGGGGTGGAGCGCACCATCGGCAACAAGACGGTGACGTACGACTTTGAGCGGCAGATGGACGGGGCGAAGTTGCTCAAGTGCAGTGAGTTCGCCGAAGCGGTTGCCGCGAACATGTGAAGAAGGTATTGGCCGGCTCCACCGGGATAAACCCGGTGGACGGGCCCCGGCGACATCGGAACCAAATTACCGGGCGGTGTTTGCCGGAGTTGTCCTGATCTCCGGCGGGTGGTATAATTCGGGGCAGGAGAACGGACATGATCCACGTCAAAGTCACAGGATTATCGCTTTCGAACATGGGGTTCGTGGTATTGTTGCGAGGCGAGCATGATCCCCGGACGTTGCCTATTTTCATTGGCGGTGCGGAAGCGCAATCGATCGCCGTGCGCATGGATAATGTCGAGATTCCCCGCCCGCTCACGCATGATCTCTTCAAGAATGTTCTGGACTGCGCGGAGTGCCGACTCAAGCGTGTGGTCATCAATGATCTTGTGGAGGGGACATTTTTCGCGGTACTGGTGCTTGAGCATGATGCGGTGGAGGCTGAGGTGGATGCTCGCCCCAGTGATGCCGTGGCCTTGGCCATCCGGATGGCGGCGCCCATTTATGTGATGGGCAAGGTGATGGACCAGGCCGGGATCCTGATCGAGGAAAAGACCGGGGAGGCGGAGAAGAAGACCCCGTCGGTCAAGCATCCGCCTCAGGCCGGATCCGGGGTTGATCAGCTGAAGGTGCAACTGGAGCAGGCCATCAGTAGCGAGCGGTACGAGGAGGCGGCGCGCCTGCGTGATGCCATCCGGAAGGTCGAGCAGGAGCACAACCGGAACTGAGGCGGATCAGGGGGAGGGTTGGGCCAGTTCCGTCACTGCCCGGATCAGGGTTTCGGCCTGATAGGGTTTTGGGACGATACTGCGGAAACCGTGCTGACGATAATTAGACAGCACGGGGTCATTGGAATAACCGCTGGAGACGATGGCTTTCACGGAGGGGTCCATTTCCCGGAGCCGGTGTATGGTGTCCTTGCCGCCCATGCCGCCGCGGATGGTCAGGTCGAGGATGACGACATCGAACGGATGGTCGGAAGATCGTGCCGAATCGTAAGCGGCGAGGGCTTCCTCGCCGGTGGAGACGGCGGTAATCCCGCAACCATTGTGGGTCAGGATGCGGGTGGCAAGATTTCGGATGGCCTCCTCGTCATCCATGATCAGGACCCGGGTTTTCCGTCCTGCGTCTTCAGGGGTTCTTGTCACGGGTAGTGGCATGGTGGCGTCGGTGATGGCAGGCAGGAAGAGATCGAACGTGGTGCCGATGCCGAGCCGTGATTGCACGGCGATATGGCCGCCATGGTTCCTGATGATGGAGAGGGTGGTGGCCAGCCCCAAGCCGCTGCCGTGTTGCTTGGTGGTGAAATAGGGGTCAAAGATATTGGGCAGGTTTCGCTCCGGGATACCGACCCCTGAATCCGTGATGGAGATCTTGAGGTAGCGGCCCGGCGGCAAGGGAACGGGATCGCTGGCTGTCAGGAGCAGGTTTTCGATGGAAATATGGATGGTGCCGCCGCCGGGCATGGCTTGATTGGCGTTGATGACCAGGTTGCGGATGGCTTGTGCCAGTTGCTGCGGGTCGGACTCAATCTTCCATCGTGAGGCAGGCAGGCGAAGGTCCAGTCGGGACGTTGTCCCGTGCAAGGCGAACTCCGCGGCTTCCTGGACCAGTGCACCGGCGTCGGTTGCCGTCTTGATGGGGCCCCCGCCCTTGGCAAAGGTCATCAGTAGTTGCTGGGTCAGGAGGCTGGCCTTCTGGGCGGCCTCTTCGGCGTCGGTCAGCAGGGGCAGGATCTCCGGCGAGGTTAGCGGATGGGTTCGGGCGAGCGACACATTTCCCAGAAGGGCGGTCAGGAGGTTGTTGAAGTCGTGGGCGAGGCCGGCGGCGAGGTGGCCCAGGGACTCAAGTTTTTCGGTTCGGATGCGCTCCTCCTGGATGCGGAGGGTTTCCGTGACATTGCGCAGTACAAAGACCATGCCGATGAAAGCGGTGGACGAGTCGCAGATGGGGTTGCCGGTGACGGTCACCCGCAGGTCACTGTTGTCGCAGGCCATGAGCCGCAAGGGGATAAGGGGGGCATAGGGTTGTTTGTCGCGCAGGGCCTTTTCGATGGCCGGGGCGCAGGGGCGGAGGCCGGACGCCTCCACGAGGGGGAGCATCGCGGGAAGCGGGTGCCCGATGAGGTCCTGTTGCGACTGGGCGAGCCAGGATTCAATGATTCGGTTGACCAGGATGATGTTGCCGGACGTGTCCGTGGCGACGACGCCGTCGCCGATGCTGCGGAGGGTGACGCTTAGCCGTTCCTTCTCTGTGGCCAACCGCTCCCGGGCCAGATAGAGTTCGGTGACATCCGTGAAGATGGCGGCGAATTGGCCAGGTTTCGGGGAGTAGGCGTGCACGGAGAAATGCTTCTGCAATGCAACGGCGTGGTCTTCGAAGGAGGCGGGGGTGCCGGTCAGGGCGACGGCGCCGTACCGGGTGATCCAGGAGGGCTCGATGCCGGGGATCACTTCCCGCACGGTTCTGCCGAGGATGGAGTCGTGGTGCAGGCCGGTCAGCGCCTCGAAGGCGGGATTGACGTCGAGGAAACGGTAGTCGCAGGGGTGGCCGGCCTCATCCAGGATGATTTCGTGGAGGGCGAAGCCGCTGGTCATTTCGGAGAAGAGGGATCGGTACTTTGCCTCGCTCATCTGCAGGGAGTCCGCGGCGAGTTTCCGGGCGGTGATATCCTCGACGATGGCAAAGCCGAACACGGGTTTGTTGTGGGTTCCGCGGATGGCGGTGGCGTGGATATTGGCCCAGACGATCCGCCCGTCCTTATGGAGATAGCGTTTCTCGGAGGAGAAATTGGATCTGGCGGGCGAGGTCAGGATCGGGCCGGGGAAGCGGTTGGATTCGAGAGCCCAATCCTCCGGGTGGGTTAACTGTGCAACGGTTTTGCAGCGGAGTTCATCCGGGGTGTAGCCAAGCATGTGGCAGAAGGCGGGATTGCATTCCAGAATGGTTCCATCGAGGTCGCAAAGCGCGATTCCCATGATGGATTGCTCGAAGATGCTGTTATAGATCTGGTTCCAGCCGCCAGTGGATGTGGTGTTTTCGGCCATGGCAAGACTTCACCTTCTGTGCAAAACGCCTAAGGCCTTCACCATCCCAAAGGCGGAACAGGGATGCAATGGTAAAATCAGGCTGGTAAAATCAGGCTGGCAAAAACGCGGGCGACCGGACTTGAATGACACCGCTGAATCTGTAAGATGCACGCATGAAGATCGAACTCCTTGCCATAACGCCGGATCCGGAGCGGATCATTGAACTGGCCGCGCGGACTTGTTACCAGAGCGAAGACAGGATGGTTCCTGAGACCATGGGGCAGATGTTGCCGAAATTGATCGCCATGGGGCATGAGTCGCCGTTTGAGCATGCTTATGCCTCGTTCCGTCTGACGGGGGTGTCGCGGGCGATGACGCACCAATTGGTCCGGCATCGGCTGCTGGCGGTTTCGCAGAAAAGCCAGCGATATGTCGAGGAAAGCAACTTTGCCTGGGTGGTGCCTCCGTCGGTTTCCGGGGTGCAGGTGGAGGATTTTAATCGGGACATGGAAGCCATCCGCGGAATGTACTCGAAGTGGGTGGCGGCAGGCTTGAAGAAGGAAGACGCCCGGTTTGTGCTTCCCAATGCCTGCACGACCGAGATGATCGTGTCGGCCAATTTTCGTGAGTGGCGGCATGTGTTCAAGGTCCGTTGCCACCGGCGTGCCCAGTGGGAGATCCGGGCGGTCTGCCTGGTCATGCTTAAGGAACTGCACCGGCAGGCGCCGAACGTTTTTGCCGACCTGATGGCTGAGTTTGGCTAAGGGTTGCTGATACCCGGGATTCGCAGGAGATCGCCGGGCCCCGCCGCGCTGTCTGCCGCTGCGAGAATCACGCCCATCTTGCCGCTCCACTGCTGCCTGGCCGTGGCAACAGGGGGCTGAAAATGTCTCACCAAAGGCAGGGCGCCCTTAGATGCGGGGTTTTTGGCTTCTCTGGCATGTCTTGCGGGCAATCCCTTGGTCTGATAAAAAAAACAACAAAATCGTTATTCCGTCTTGACCATGACGATTCACAATGTTAACGATTAGGCCGAGAGTCGAAGTAGAGCTTTGGAAAAAAGGAGCGAACATGAACGCAGCAAGCAGTCGATTCGGTTGGCGTGCGATGATGGCATTGGTAATGACAGTCTGCTTTTCGTCGCTAGTTCTGGCGGCGGAAACAACGCCTGCTCCCGCGAAGACCGTGGCAGCTCCCGCGAAGACCGTGGCAGCTCCCGCGAAGACCGTGGCAGCTCCTGCAACCGTGGCAGCTCCTGCCAAACCCGCCACCACTCCCGCACCTGCGGAGAAACCGGCACCGGCCGTGGCGTCTGCCGACATCCCCCTGCCGCCCGGGCAGATCACCCTCGGGGGTCTGTTTGGCGACAAGCAGGCGGAAGGTTACGTTGATGCTTTGATTCCCGTGCTGATGCTGAAGTCCGGCCTGCTCTTCATCACGCCCCGCGGCTCGATGAATGATGATGAGGAGAACGAGTTCAACTTCGGCGTCGGCTATCGTCAGCTTTTCCCCGACAAGAATTTCATCATCGGTGCCAACGCGTTCTATGACTACCGCGAAACGGCGCTCGACAATAGTTTCAATCAGGCTGGCTTCGGGCTGGAGTTCCTGAGCAAGTGGGTGGATGCCCGCGCCAACTACTATCTGCCCGAGGACGAAACGAAGGTGGCGGATCGCTATGTGGTCAGTTCGTCGACGGTCACTGAAAGTCAGAGTCACGGTGGTGCGCCGACCGGCGATGGAAACCAGATTGTCCAGACCACCTACGTTACCGACTCCACGTACGACTTGCAGGTTCAGCAACACTACCGGATGTACGAGCAGGCGTTGGAAGGGTTTGATTGCGAAATTGGCGCCCTGTTACCGATTCCGGTGGTGCAGGATCACATGGACGTGAAGGCCTTCGTGGGTTACTACAATTTCGACTCCGACCTGAGCGGTCGCAAGGATGGGATGAAGGCGCGTCTGGAGATTCGCCCGATGCCATCCGTCTATCTCGACGCCATGTATAATGACGACGATGAACTTTTCGGGTCCACGTACTCGGTGGGTGCCCGCGCGGTGCTGCCGTTCGACCTGGCGGCCTTGGGCCGTGGCAAGTCTCCGTTCGCTGGCGCGCTTGATGGGTTCAAGCTGGGCAAGACGACGGCACCGCTGTCTTCCCGCCTGACCGAAATGGTGATTCGCGACCTGCATGTCAGAACGGAAGCCACGCAGCCGGAGGAAATCATCCAGGACCGCATCCTCAAGAGCAAGAAGCTGATCAGTCGTCGCAATCGCGACAAGCACACGGATGTGATCGCGGATGATGTCACCTTTGTTGATGACGACAATCACAGTGGAGTGGAGAACGGTTCGTGGGAGCATCCTTACAGCACCATTGGCGAAGGCGTGGCCGACCCCCGGAGCATGGTGTATGTGCGCGACGCCGCCCAGCAGTACTATGAGAATGTGGTTCTGACGGAAGGCATCATCCTGTGGGGTAGCGGTTGCCCGATCTACGGACGGGGCGATCGTTTCCTTGGTGGCGTATATCCGGTGGTGAATGGCGGAGGCAATGGGCCGGCGATTACCCTGGCCAATGGCACGACCGTCGCCGGGTTTGAAATCACGCAACCTGAGTGGGCTTATCCGCAGCCCGGCATCTATGGCGCCAACGTCACGGATATCGAAATCCACTGCAATTATATCCATGGTAGCGGAAGCACGGGTCATGGCATTGAGATCCGGAATGAATACATGAATTCCTTTGCGGGAAGCATCTGGAACAACCGGATCGACGATGTCCGAGGCTCGGGTATGGCTCTCTCGTTCTATGATGTAGACAATGTGGATCTCGCCCTCTACGGCAATACGGTGACGGATGCCGACGATGACGGTATCAGGATCGACGCCTGGGGCAGTGGCGGGTACGGGACCTTCAATCTGATGGCGGACGACAATGTGACCTCGGGCAACGGGTCGGACGGCATGAATGTCTATGCCTCAGACTTTGGTGATGCCAATGTTCAGATTACGCGGCACACGGCCAACGACAACTACTGGGACGGCATCAGTCTCACAGTGCAGGCCAACGGCTACGCTTCGGTGTTGCTTGAGGATGTGAATGCCAGTGGCAACTACTCCGGCATCAGCCTCTGGAATATCAGCGGCGACTATGGTGCGGACACAATTCTGGCGAACGTCAACGCCTCCGGCAACTATGCCAGTGGTATCATGGCTGGTCTCTATGGTGGTTATGCCGCCCATTCCGAATATGGTAATGCGTTTCTTGGAATGTACGGTGTTATTGCCAATAACAATGGCGGCAATGGTATCAATTTCGCCAACGACACGTATTCCTACTCCTACGGCAGCTACAATAGTGGCTATGGTTGGTCTGACAGCCTCTCGTACGGTTCCTATAGTCAGTATGGTCATCCGGCTGTGTTGGCTAATAATGGCGACGCCACGATTAATCTCATAAATGTGGATGCCTCGGGCAACAACGAGAACGGTATATTCTTCGGCGGGGACGGGGCCTATGCCGGCTATGGCGATGCCACGGTCTATATGGCTGGGGTATCGGCGAACAACAACGGCGCCAGCGGTATCTATGTGGCGCAGGACTACTCCTCCAGTTACTACAGTCACTACAGCTCCTATTCCAGTTCCTATCCTTGGGGTTCCTATTCCGAATCAATGGGTGCGAGTTACTCATCGTATTACGAAGGAGCGAACAGCCTTGCGCGGTCGGGTTACGGCAACGCCTCGGTCTCCATGTATTATGTCACCGCCACGGGCAACGGCTACGGGGATGATCGGGCGAAGTCGCACGGAAATGGATACGGGATTTACATCGGCGGATACGGTGCGCTCAGTCATTACGGCAACGCAACCTTCTCCCTTTACGGGGTGAACGTCAACGACAACTCGGCTAGCGGGCTGTATGTTGCCAAACGGGACTGGGGCACCCATTCCTGGTCAGATCACTCGTGGTACGCCGCCAATAACGGTGATACGGCCAGCTACGGTTATGGCAACTACGCCAATTACTCCGGCGAAGGATTTGGGGCCGGTGCCTATGCGGTTAATGGCAATGCGCTCGTCATGATGGAGGGTGTTGATGCATCCTTCAACGGCGCCTACGGTATCTTCTTCGGCGGCTACGGTGCGAAGTCGGTTAATGGGACGGCGGGGTTTGGGGCGTATGATGTGGTTGCAGATATGAATGGCGACGATGGCATCCGCTTTGCACAGATGTACAGTGAGTACGCCATGGCTCATCACAGCAGCTACGGCTACTCCTACGGCTACGGATCCTATGGTAACAGCGCCAGCTACAGTTCTTCTTATGATATGTATGGCGTACGCGGCGGCGGCATTGCGGTGGCGGATGATGACAATGCGACGGCCATGTTCGACAATGTAAGCGTTTCGTGGAATGGCGGGTACGGACTGTTTGTCGGTGGTTACGGGGCCATGGCGATCGCTGGAAGCGCCTACGCCTCGTTGAACGACATTGATGCGAACTATAACGGTCAGAGCGGAATCGCATTTGCGCCGAATGGTGCCTATGGGAGCATGAACTTCGGCTATTCATCGTCCGGCTACAATAACGCCTACTATGGCAACTCGTACAATTACTCAAGTTACATGAGTTATGCCGGAGGTTATGCGGGTGGCAATGCAATCGCCATGGCCACTCATGGTAACGCTCTGGCCGTCCTCTCCGACATCTCGGCTGACGGGAATGGTTGGGGCTACTATGGTTACGGGGGCAAGTCCTTTGGGTACTACGGTAACTCAGGCTATGGAATCTATATTGGCGGGTACGGGGCATTGGCGCGCTATGGCAACGCCTCGATGATCCTATCGCAGGTCTCCGCTGACGGTAACTATAACGACGGTATCCATTTTGCGCCTGCACGTTCCGTGATGCAGATGAACGGGTACTACAGCTCCAATGTCGATTTGAACCTCAATCCTTATCCTGGCTCCTACGCGACAGGCCACTACAGTGTTTACGAGGATGCGGAATACGGACAGGGCATGGCGTTTGCCTATTATGGGAATGCCTATGCATCCCTGTATGGGGTCAGCGCGAGCTACAACTATGATGACGGTATCCAGATTGCCGGGTACGGTGCGCGCGCCATCGGCAGGTCCGGTTACGGGTACGGTGACGGGAATGCTACCTTCGTGGCTGATTACCTTAGTGTGGATGGAAACGACGAAAGCGGATTCCAGGTGGACGGTTCGTACACCTACCGGAGTTCGTATAGCTACTTTAGTCATTCCAACTATACCCCGACGTATTCAGCTTGGGGATCAGGTTACTACGGTGACTGGTCTGAGTATGGCAGTCCGGCGGCCTTGGCGTCTGCTGAGTATGGGAACGCCTATGCATCCATGAGTCATGTTTCGGCTGACTGGAACGATGCCGAAGGCATTTACGTCGGCGGCTATGGCGCGATTGCCAGTCATGGCAACGCGTACTTCAGCATGTACGGGATTTCGGCTGGCGAAAACGATGGTGCCGGAATCTATTTTGACACCACCTGGTCCGGCGGCGGGAGTTACGCTAATGGCGTCAGCTCGGACTCCGGTCCCAGCTACTGGCATAACGCGTCCTACTATAACGACAGCAATTGGAGTGTAGACATCGGGAATGCCCTGGCTTCGGCGACCTATGGGAATGCCACCGCCAACCTGTACGGCATTAACGTCGATTGGAACTACGGCTATGGTATTTTCATCGGCGGGTATGGAGCCATTGCCCGGTACGGCAATGCAAACTTCTATATGGGCGATGTGGGCGCTTGGGACAACTACAATGACGGCATCCGTTTCGGGATGAGTCACTCAGATTCATGGGCGTACACCAGTGAATATAGTTCCTCCTCAACTGGGTATGGCTATGCGTACAGCTATCATAGCGGGAACGATCAGTCGTCCAGTTACAGCAGTTGGGGTAATGCCTTGGCCCGGGCGGAATACGGCAATGCCTACGCATCGGTCTATGGAGTCTGGTCGGATTGGAACGACGGGTACGGTATCTTCATCGGCGGGTATGGGGCGATTGCCCAGAACGGCAATGCCTACTTCAGCATGGGCGATGTAAGCACCTGGGACAACTCGGACGACGGTATTCGCTTCGGGATGAACGCTGCCTATTCTTGGATGAACTCGTCGGACTACGATAACTCCTGGACTGGGTACGGCTGGTACGGCTCCGCCTACAGTCACTATAGTGCCTATGCGCATACGTCTGGTTACAGCAGTTGGGGTAATGCCGTGGCGATGGCGGAATATGGCAATGCCTACGCTTCGTTCGACGGAATCTACTCGGGTTATAATGGCGGGTACGGTATCTTCGTTGGCGGGTACGGCGCTCTGGCTCGTAATGGCAATGCCACCTTCTTCATGAATGATGTCGACGCCTATGACAACGGCGCTGATGGCATTCACTTCGCCCAGGACTACACTGAGTACAGTTCCTACTCCCATGTCCATCAATACAACACCTTCACCGGCTGGTATGAAGAAGACAGCGATCAGTGGCAGGAGTCCGCGGCGGCCTATGGCAATGGGGTTGCCGTTGCCTACAACGGGAACGCCTACGCCAGCTTTGACAACATCTACGCGGATGACAATGGCTGGTACGGGTACGGAACCAAGTCGTTTGGTGGTTACAACGTTGGTTATGGGATCTA
>JBIJCW010000182.1:0-4333 GCA_044344495.1 Kiritimatiellia bacterium
TGGCGCAGATGGAGTTGTATGCGAATCCCGGGAAGTATCCGGTGGGGGTTTATGTGTTACCCAAGCGCCTGGATGAGAAGGTGGCGTTGCTGCACCTGGGCAAGTTGGGGGTGACGCTGGAGAAGTTGAGTCGCAAGCAGGCCAAGTATCTTGGGTTGCCGGTGCAAGGCCCGTTCAAGCCGGAGCACTACCGGTATTGAGGGGGGCGGGAAGAGGGGGCAGGGTCGGGGTCAGGAAATCGACTGAACCCTTGCTAGTTAAGCAGGTTCTTGACGCCTTCGATGGCTTTTCCGGCGGCCTTTTCAACCTCAGAGGCGCCGGTACCCAACAGTTTTCCCGAGCCGGTCACGGCGTCGCCGACGCTCGTGAAGATGGCGGCCAGAACTTCCCTTACGGCCTCGGCGAACGTCACGCCATTCTCATTGCCGCCGATATTGGACAGGTGGATAGGGGGGAGCGGGAGGATGAACCCATGGCCGCCCAGAGCGGTGAGGGCCACATGGACGCGGGTGCCGTTCACGGAAAGTTCCTTGATGATGACCTTCCTGCCCGGGGGGGCTTTCTTGGCGAGTTTGGCTTCCGCGGCGGGGGTGGGTTTTTCCGGGGCCAGCATCGTCATCAGCCGGTCGATGTTACTGGTTTTGAGGTTACGCTCATAGGTGAGTTCCGGTCCGGAGATGTTGATGGATTCGACAATGACCCGGTTAGTGAGAAGCGAACGCATGCGCAACCGGATATCCAATGCGGCCATGTCGAACAGCGATTCCGCCTTGAATCCCTTGGGATTGCCGATGTGCAATCCCTTCAGGGCCACATAGCCCCGGAAGGGGTAGAGGGTGGCACTGTTCAGGTGGAGGGGGACCCCCAGTAGCCGGGGGCCGGCGGTGTTGACTGTCTGTTTGATCAGGAACCCGCCGATGAACGAGATGGCGATGGCGAGCATGGCGACGGTGATGAGCAGTCCGAGTGCGAGACGTTTGATCCATTTATTCATCAGGGAACCTTTTGGTTTGATGCCGCCAGCTTACCATTCGACTGGTGGCCGGGCAAGGAGTGCGCGAACATCCGCCATTGACGTGCGGCAGGCGAAACGGTACCAAAGGCGCGGTATTTCGGAAGGCATTGATTCATGGATGATCAAACGATAGCGGGGGTGGCGCCGGTCTGGTATGTGGTGCACGTGAAGCCGCGTTGCGAGAAGAAGTTGGCCGACTACTGTGCCAAGAACACGGTGAGGTGTGATCTGCCGCTGCGAGAGGAAACGAAGATCTACCAGCGCCGGAAGGTCACGGTCACCAAGCCGGTTTTTCCCGGCTACTGTTTCCTGAATTATGGTGATGAGCAGCGGGTGACGGTGCTCAAGAGCAACCTGCTGGTACGTACGCTCACGGTGGTTGATCAGGTGCGACTGGTTCAGGAGTTGGAGCAGGTGCACCAGGCTCTGACCGTGGATCCGACGCTGGATGCCTGTGCGGCCTTCCAGGCGGGCAAGCGGGTGGCGATTCGGGGTGGGCCGTTCCGGGGGCTTGAAGGGGTGGTGCAGATGGTGCGCGGGAAAGCCCGGGTGATCCTGAACGTGGAGATGATCGGGCGCGGGCTGGCGGTGGAAGTTGGCATGGAACTGCTGGAGCCGGTGGAGTAGTGGTGGGCGCGGCGCGTAACGCCCCTCCCACAGGGGACCAATATGAACATAAATGCAGTTGAAACTCCTTGTTATGTCGTGGATGAAGGGAAGCTGGAAGGCAATCTCAAGCGGTTGGATGAGATTCAGCGCCGCACGGGGGCGCGGATTCTTCTGGCGCTCAAGGGGTTCGCGATGTTCAGCACATTTCCGCAGATCCGGCGGTATTTACAGGGAGTGGCGGCCAGTTCCCTGAACGAGGCCCGGCTGGGTTTCGAGGAGTTCGGGCGCGAAGTGCACGTGTATGCGCCAGCGTACCGCGATGACGAGATGGCCGGGTTGCTGCGTTGTGCAAACCATATGGTTTTCAACTCGTTTGCGCAGTGGCGGCGGTTCAAACCGGTGGTGGCGGCCTGCGGCAAGCCGGTCCGGTGCGGGATCCGGATCAATCCCGAGCATTCGGAGGTCAAGGTCAAGTTGTACGATCCATGTGCGCCGGGGTCGCGGCTGGGGGTTCCCCTGGCGCAATTCGAGGGGCAGGAGCTGGACGGGATCACCGGGTTGCATTTTCACACGCTTTGCGAGTTGAATTCCGATGCGTTGGAACGGACGCTGGCGGTGGTCGAGAGGAAGTTCGGCAGTTACCTGGCGACCCTGCAGTGGGTCAACTTCGGGGGAGGGCATCACATTACGAGGCCCGACTATGATGTGGACCGGTTATGCCGGGTGATTGAGGGGTTCCGGGCGCGGTATCCGCATCTGGAGGTGTTCCTGGAGCCGGGCGAGGCGATTGCGCTCAACACGGGGGTGCTGGTGGCGTCGGTGTTGGATCTGGTTCACAACGCGATGGACATTGCCATTCTGGACACCTCGGCGGCGGCGCATATGCCCGATGTATTGGAGATGCCGTATCGGCCGCAGATTGTGGGGGCGGGGCAGCCGGGTGAGAAGGCGCACACCTACCGGCTGGCTGGTCTGACTTGCCTGGCGGGCGACGTGATCGGCGACTATTCTTTCGAGCATCCCCTGAAGGCTGGGGATAAACTGGTGTTTCTGGACATGGCGCATTACACCATGGTCAAGAACAACACCTTCAATGGGGTGGGCTTGCCCTCCATTGCCATCGCTGATCCGGATTCGGGTGCGGTTCGGGTGGTGCGGCGGTTTGGGTACGAAGACTACCGCAACCGTTTGTCGTGACAGGGGAACGAAGGAGAGGATGATGGGGATTCGAATCACAGGTACAGGTTGTTGCCTGATGGACTATCTCTATACCGACATGGATTTCTCCGGTGCGGCCTTCCGCCGGTTCAGCAGTAAGAAACCGGGTGACGGCGGGTTGACGCCCGGGGCGTTGGTCTTTGCCGAGCATCTGGAGGTGTTTGCCGGGGTGCCGTTTGCGGAGGTGTTGCTCCAACTGACAGGTGGGCGGGAGCCTGACGCCAACAATATCGGGGGCCCCGTGATTGTGGCCCTGACGCATGTGGCCCAGTTGCTGCATAACCGTGATATCCGGGTTGAATTCCGGGCCGGGCGCGGGGATGACGAGGCCGGGCGGCGCATGGTGGAATTGATCGGCCGGACGCCGGTGAACATTGACGGGTACCGGATTGTTCCCGGAAGGAGTCCCTCGACGGTGGTGTTGTCGGATCCCGGGTACTATGGTGGCAAAGGTGAGCGCACGTTTGTGAACACCATTGGTGCTGCCGGAAACTACAGGCCGGAGGATCTTGGCGCTGATTTCTACGAGGCGGATGTGCTGGTGTTTGGCGCCACGGCGTTGGTTCCCCGCCTGCACGACGAGTTGACCTCGCTATTGGAGCGCGGCAAGGCGGCGGGTGCCCTAACGGTGGTGACGACGGTCTATGATTTCCGGAACGAGGAGCGGGCGCCGGGGGCCCCGTGGCCGCTGGGTGACAGCCGGCGGAGTTTTCCCCTGATAGACCTTCTGGTGTGCGACCGGGAGGAGGCGCTCAAGATCAGCGGTTGTGACGACATTGTCCCGGCGATGGATCATTTCATCCGGGGTGGTGTCGGGAGTGTGGTGGTTACGCATGGGGCGAAGTGCATCCATCTGCGATCCGGAGGCGGGTTATTTACCTCGTTACCGGCGATGACGCTGCCGGTTTCCGGGGCGGTTGACCGGGATCTGGCGCGACCGGACCGTCCCAAGGGCGACACCACAGGGTGCGGGGACAATTTTGCGGGTGGCGTTCTGGTGTCGCTGGCCCTGCAACTCGGAGGCGGGCAACGGGAGGGACTGGATCTCAAGGAGGCCTGTGCCTGGGGGGCGTGTTCGGGGGGATTTTCCTGTTTCTATCCCGGTGGACTCTATCAAGAGCGGTGGCCGGGTGAAAAATTCCAGGCGGTGTCCGGGTATTACGAAGAATACCGCCGGCAGGTGGGCATGGTTCCCTGACAGGCTTCCGGGCCGGTGTGAGCGCATCTCCGAGTTTTGGTATATCCCCAGCCATCGGCCCCATCGCAACCCAAGGAGATTTTTCACCACCCGCCTGGAGTATCAGGCTCAAGCCACGAAGTTCACAAAGAATTCCAGCAGGCAAGAAGAGAATGTCGCGGCATTTTCGTTCGGGAGTACCCGAGCCAAAAATCTCGCGACGGGTTCTTGGAGTGTACCCAGAGCATTGTCGAAAGGGCCTCAACGCACTCCTTCTAAAAACCGTGGCGTTTATTTTCTCCACATGCCTGCCC
>JBIJCW010000183.1:0-4331 GCA_044344495.1 Kiritimatiellia bacterium
GGAGACGATCCGCCAGTTCAAGCTGTTATCCGATCCGGCTCCGCATGTCGTCATCGGGTTGAGCAACCTCAGTCAGGGGGCGACCGAGCGGGGCTTGATCAACCGGGCGTTTCTCGTGATGGCCATTCAGGCCGGCCTGGATTCCAGCATTCATGATCCGCTTGATGAGGAGTTGATGAATGCGATGATCACCGCGGAAGTCTTGCTCAACAAGATGATCTACAGTGACTCGTATTTGAAGGCCTACCGGCAGAAATAAGTCTTCCTGCCGGGAGGCTGTGGAGTTGGTGAACCTATGACTGACCAACCGACGCAGCGGCCTTACGACCAAGCCCTGGAAAAGGGCTTGGTCCGTTTGAGTTCACGGTGGCCGTCGCCCGAGAAGTGTGAGGCGCTCGGGTTGACGGTGACGGCCGACCAGATCCGGGTTCCGGTGCTGGGGCGTATGGTCACTGTTGATCCCGCGAGCCGGGGTGTCTGGATTGGGGCGGCGGAGCGAGTCCGCAGCGTCTGGGCGGTGCTTGTGGTGCACTATCTCTGTGCGGAGAATGTCGTTCCCGACTTTCGCGAGGTTTCCTTCAGTTACTTCCAGGATTGCCGTGACTATCTGAGCGTCTTTGGCAAGCGCATCACGGCGCGTTTTCTGGCCACCTCGGGGCGGAGTTCCGTTGGATTCGCGCAGCTGGCGGAGAAGTGCGGAGGGGTGAGGGTGCCGGGCCCTGGAACGGGGTACCGCTTTGATGTCTTTCCTCGCGTTCCGATAACGATTGTGCGATATGAGGGTGACGAGGAAGTGGCCGCCGGGGCCAGCATTGTCTACCGGGCGGATGCCGGGCAGTTGCTTCCGGCCGAGGACCGGGTGGTGGCCGCGGAATTACTGCTGGATGCCCTGGCGGGGAAACCCGTGACGGAAAGTGGAGGGGTAGGATGATTGCCGGAAAAGAGAAGCGTTTGTACGTTGCCGCCACCAGTCAAAACGACGGCAAGACCACCTGCACACTGGGGTTTCTAGACGCCTACCGGTCGAGGTCGAAGTCGGTGGGGTTCATCAAGCCGGTGGGACAGCGTTACGTGCTCGTTGATGGGCAGACCATTGACGAGGATAGCGTTCTCATTCAGCAGGTATGCGATTTGCGGTGTCCGCTAAAGGACATGAGTCCGGTGGCCATCGAGAAGAACTTTACACGCCTGTTTCTGGATGATCCTGAAGGGGTTGCGCCCCGCCTTAAACAGTCGATTGAGGCCTCGTACGCCATTACCGCGAAGGATAGGGATCTGGTGGTCATTGAGGGAACGGGGCATGCCGGGGTGGGATCGGTGTTCGACCTGAGCAATGCGCGCGTGGCCAAGATGCTCGACGCCAAGGTGGTCATCGTCACCCTGGGAGGCATTGGCAGGCCCGTGGATGAAATCGCGCTGAACCAGACCCTTTTTGAAAAGGAAGGCGTGGAAGTCATCGGGGTGGTGGCGAATAAGATTCAGCCGGAGAAACTGGAGCAGACGTACGAGTATTTGACCCGGGCGTTCGGCCGTCGGGGCCTGCGGTTGTTGGGGACGATTCCCTACAGCCCCCAGCTTACATGGCCGACGGTGGATCAGGTCGCCAAGGCGATCAAGGCCACTGTGCTCAATGGACGCCAGTGTCTTTCCAACAAGGTGGCGAACATTGTGGTTGGCGCCATGACCGCCCACAACGCCATCAAGTTCATCAAGAACAAGTCTCTGCTGGTTGTACCCGGTGACCGGGATGATGTGGTGCTGGCGGCGGCAACCACGGACTTGCTCCGGCAGGATGTCCAGTTGGCGGGGATTGTTCTGACAGGCGGGCTGCAGTTGGCGGCACAGACCAGGGAACTCATCATGCGCACCCACATTCCGGTCCTGGTGGTGGAGATGCCGACCTATGACGCCACGGCTAAACTGCACGATATAACGGTCAAAATCTGTGAAACGGACGCTGAAAAGATACAGTTGGCCACATCGCTCGTGAAGCAGTACGTGGACCTGGATCTGCTTTGGAGTCTGCTGGAATGAGCGGGTGGGCTGTCGAGAGGGAAGTGGTATTCGTCATTGAGAGGAGAAACGAACCATGGCTAAGATCATAGTCGTTGATGATGATGTGGAGAGCGCCAGAATTACCGCCGCCGTTCTGCTGTCCAAGGGGCATGAAGTGGAGCTTCTGCATTCAACGGATAAAGCGGTGGAGACACTGACTCGGGCAAGGCCGGATCTCCTGATTCTGGATGTGATGTTTCCTGACAGTCCTGTGGCTGGATTTGATCTCGCGCGGGAGATCAGGCTACATCCGGAAATCAATAAGCTTCCGATCCTGTTGTTGACAGGGGTGAATCAGGAATTTCCGATGGGTTTCTGCGATAGCGACATTGACTCGAACTGGATGCCGATCCAGAGCTTCATTGAGAAACCGTTCAAGATCGATGAGCTACTGCGTGTTGTGGCCAATCTCCTGGAAGTGGCCGCGAAGTAGTCCCGCCATCTGTCAGTCGTGATGATGGTGGTGATGGGAGTGGCTATGGAGATCGGGAGCCGGCCCCCCCGCTTCAGATAAGGCTTTTCTGAGGAGTTCATCGGTGGCCACCATGCTTGCAGCCGCCTGGTCAAGTGCCTCGGCCAGTTTGCCTGATTGCTCAGCACGTGCCAGGTCGGCCCACTTTCTGAACTCAGCCTCATGATGATTATTGTGTTCGATCCAGTGGGGCAAAAGAAGCTGCAGTTTTTCAACGGTTGTTTTCGCGTCCATATCAGGCCTTGCTTTCCTTTCTGGTCAATATGACTTTCCCGGCCAGGAAGTCTATCGAAAGGATGCTTGCACCCGTGACAAGTTTGGGTGGATCGAAGAGGGAAGCCACCCACACGCCCTGATCGGTCACCTCGATGTTCGCGGCGTTCTCGAGCACCACCTCACTGGTGGCGTCCTGTTTCAGGATAATGCTTGCCTGGCACATAGGTACCTCCCTGCGGCATGAAATAGCGTATAAAGGTTAAATTGTGGGGCAGAATTGATGTGGCGTAAAGGGTAAATGTGGAGAAAGTGGACGAAATCAGTGCAACCAGTGGCCGTGCGTATACCACGGCAGCGTCAGCGCCGGACCGGGTGCGTTAGGAGCCGCGGGGCGGCGAGGCACACGCGATGCGTCTTCATCATCGATGCATTGTCAGCGGGGTGGCTCGGCTGGATTCAATACTGTGAAAAAATTAACGTTAAATCATTGACGGCGATATGCGGGTCCTGATATTCTGTCATCTTGTTGGGAATCAAAGGAACTTTGTTTGCAGGCAAGGGGCCGGTTGAACACCACTCGAAATACCGAATAGGCAGGTAAAGCAGAAGGGAATCAAGACGATGACTAAGGCGAAGTGTTGCGCATGCGACCAGCAGGTCAGTGAAGCGGTCTTGATGAAGCGACTGGATGGCATTCTTGACGATTACCGCGATAAGCCTGGCGGCTTGATTCCTGTGCTGCAAATAGCGCAGGGGTTATTCGGTTTTCTGCCCGAGAGGGTTCTTAAGCGTATCAGTCTTGCACTGAACAAGCCTTATAGTGAGGTGGCCGGCGTCGTAAGTTTTTATTCGTTTTTTTCCACGATGCCGCGCGGAAAGAACCTGATCCGGGTCTGCCTTGGAACCGCATGCTACGTGCGCGGCGGGAAGCAGGTGCTCGAGGCGATCAAAAAACATCTCGGGATTGATGTCGGGCAGACGACGCCTGACAACCTGTTTTCGCTGGAGATTGCCCGCTGTTTCGGCGCCTGCGGTCTGGCCCCGGCGATTAGTGTGAATGACACTGTGCATCAGCGCGTGAAAGCTGCGAAAGTTCAGGAGGTTCTTGATATCTACCGGAAGACATCCCGGAAACGCGGAGCAAGGAAGGGGGCACGGCAATGACAACGGCAAAGAGGATAGCGACGCCGGCTGACTTGACGGCTTTGGCAAGGGAACACAAGGCGAACGTTGAGAACCGCATTGCGACGGGGGGGCGCCCGGCGGGAAGAATCAAGCATCATGTGCTGATATGCACGGGCGGCGGTTGTATTGCCTCGGGTGCCATGGCCATCAAGATGGCGTTGGAAAAGGAAGTCCGGCGGTTGGGGATCGCGGCGCAAACCCGGGTGTTTGAAACCGGATGCCTGGGTCCGTGCGCGGTGGGGCCGGTGATGGTGGTCTATCCGGAAGGAACCTTTTACGAAAACCTCACCCCGAAGGGTGCCGTCCAGATCGCGCGGGATCACCTCAAGAAGGGGAAGGTTGTTGACGCCTTTGTGAGCAAGAAGGCCGGCAGCGGGACGCCGGTTCCCGCCATGCGGGATAT
>JBIJCW010000184.1:0-4294 GCA_044344495.1 Kiritimatiellia bacterium
CAACGCCGCCACCGCTCCCGCCCGGTTGCTGATCAACTGCTGCGCCCAGAACGGCTTTGTCGCCTCGCTGATCACCCCCTCGAACTCCGCCAGGTGCCGATTCACCAATTCGCCCTCGACGCCCTTCATCGCCGCCTTCAAGGCATCCAGTTCCGTTCGGGCCGCCGTCAGCGAGTTCTGCAACTCAGCCACGGCCGTCAATGCCGGCATCCCCGCCATCTTCTCCAGGATCACGGCCTCCACCGCATCCGCCGCCAGCCCCAGATGATTCACCAACTTATCGATCACTGCTTTCATGTTTGCTCCCTTCCCCTCGACTCGTGTGTCTCCACCACAATGTCGAATCTCAACCCCCGCCGCGTCCCCAGTCCCTGTCTTCTCCTCATTCTGACTTCTCACTTCTGGCTTCTGACCACTATTCGACAATGGCCTCATCCCCCTCAGATTCGGGTCATTCGTTACTGCCGCATTCAAGAGACGCACCGGCCGCATGCGCGGATACCCCGTCGCCCCATCTATTCCCAACTCAACGCAGTCCTCCCGCGCCCACACCGGCGAAAGAAACCGATATCGCCCCCCCTTAACCGCCTCCTCACCCAAGTCCGACCAACGTATCTGCGCCCACAATCCGGCACCCTCTCCCTGGGAGGGGAGAGGGCTGGGGTGAGGGTCGCCTTCCACGCCATTTTTCCCTGAACCCTGAACCCCGAACCCTGTCTCCTTACATCGCGCCTCCAGCCCGACAATCCACCCCGCCGCCTCGGACCGCTGCCCCCCCTGCATCGAGAAATGATCGAAATCGATCAGCAATCCCGCAAAGTTCGCCACCGCCGCGTCCGCCGCGAACCGGGCCGCCATGGCGACGCACGCCTCCTGGTCGATCACCTGCATGACACCCGCGCACGCATGCGGAAATTCACCCAGCGGCGCGATCTGGTAAAACCCATCCGCCGGCATCATGAAATCTCTGTTCAGAATCAACATTTCGCCCCCTCAAAAAATAGTTTCAAAAAAAGTTAAAAGTCCGGGTTTTTTCAACCCCCCCCCCCGATGCGCAGCATCGTCACGCCGTAGCCTTCGCGGAGGCGGACCGCTCCACCCGATTTCGGCTCTTCTCCCCTAGGCACGGTCTTCACCCTTCCGTCTTCCGTCTTCTTCCCCCTCTCAGTCCTCGGTGCTCCAAGCTCCCCCGCTTGCACTCTTCAGTCTTCAGTCTTCTTCCCCTCCCGCTCGGCCCTCGGCGCTCCACGCTCCACGCTTTCTCTCACCCGCTCCAACCGATACCCCGTCTTCTCCGACAACTCCGCCAGATCGATTCGCACCCCGGCCTTCGCCAACTCCACCGCATCCCGCACCACTCGCGACACCTCATCCGCTGCTGGCGGCGCAAACTCGAAATACGCCAGCACCGGCTCGCCGGGGAAATACTCGCGGAGTAGGGGACCGTCGAACTGCTCCTGCATGATGCCGCTCAGGACGGCAGCATCACTCCGCGCGATCTGGAGGAACGTGTCCGCATGCGCATTGCCGGCCAATGTGCCCGACCCCGGCTCCGCCAGCATCGTCAGCAACCCGCCTGTCGCCGCCAGTGTGATCTGCCGGTCCAGGTACTCGATCCGCTCCAGGAACGGCGGCTTGGTCCCATCGGCATTCACATACTTCAGGTCCGTGCCATTCGGCAGGTACCCGCGCCCATCCGAGATGATCCGCTCCGCAATCTCCTGGTACTCTTTCTCCTTTGTCTCCGACGCATTCGGCGGCCCCACCAGGAACACCGATGGAATGCCGTAGACTTCCAGGTAGCCATCCCAATCCCGTTCATCCAGGGTCTTCCGCAGGTATGCCACCGACAGAATCCGGTTCAGCGGTGGTGCCTCGAATACGACGAACGACTCCGGCTCGATTGCCGCGCCCCGCCTACGTCCGCTCACCCCGTTCTGGTTGTATTCCCACGCGCCAAAGAGCCCGTCCCGCACCCAGAACCACTGCTCAACCGGCTCCAACCGTGTCACCAACCCCGAGGAATCAAGGTGCTTCTCCAAGTGACTGAACCCCCGAAAGAACCCCGAAAACAAGAACCCCACCGCATCCCGGAAATTCTCCACCCGGTCATACGCCTCCCGGAGAAAAGCCACCTGTTCTTCAGCCAGTACCCGATCCCCAGGTCTGTGGCCTGCATTCTGCGGTCTGTCGTCTCCGGCAGTGCCTCCCGGCACATGCCGGATGTCCCAATCGCACCCCAAGAACGCCGACCGCCGCCGCTGGATCACCGCATGGATCATCGCGTCCGACCGCTCCATGTAGTGATAGAACCACTGCAAATCGGCGAACGAGCCTCTTTCGCCCGCTTCGAGCAGCGACACGAGTTTCGGCAGGGACAGCCCACGCAGGGGGTTGTGCGTATCCCGCCACTGATTCGATTTGTGTGAGAAGATCGAAGTCATCCTGCACCTTCCCCCGCCAGGCCACGCCGGAGCCTTGGCGCAGGCGGAAACGGATTGAAAGAATCCCGCCAAGCCTTAGATTTCGAACTGCAGATCTGAATTGCCACGACCTCACGCCTCCGCCCTGAGCCCACCAGCGGTAAGTGCCCCGAACCGTACACGGGCTCCAATAGAAGGGCAGAAATCAACTGGCTGGAGAGGGTTTCGGGAATCAGGTGTGCCAGTAGTAGGCAGGGTGTGGTGGCAACGATTCGCGCCATGACAGCCAAAGCATCTTCATCTGCAACAATCTCACCGCCAAGATGTTTCGCATTGACGCCTGAATGTCGCCCTCATACGCTCCACCTTCAGTTTAACGACAGTCTTAGACCGCTGAAGTAAGCTCAATAACACTGTTCGCAAGCAAGAGATATGAACTATTCGCCTTACTGCTCCAGTGACGCCGACAAAGTCACCCAACTGTTCATTACGACATTTTCGGATTCCGAAGGTCCAGCCGAGGGAGAGATGATTGGAAGGCTGGCTAAGGATCTCGTCAACACCACGGACAAGAACGACCTCTACGGCTTTGTTGCTCGCGATGACGCCCAGATTGTGGGAAGCATCTTCTTCTCGCGGATCAAGTTTGAATGCGGAATCAATTGTTTCATCCTGGCACCAGTGGCAGTCCGAACCGACCTTCAAGGTCGGGGTATTGGTCAGAAGTTGATCAAATATGGTATAGACGCTTTGTCGAAGGGCGGAGTGGAATTGGTGCTTACCTATGGCGATCCAGCATTTTACTCGAAGGTTGGATTTCGGGCTGTGACGAAAGCGATGATCCCGGCCCCGATGACGTTGCAGCATTCGGAAGGCTGGCTGGCCCAGTCCTTGACGGGCAAGGACATTCAGCCGATCCCGGGTCCATCATCCTGTGTAGAGGCGCTAAACAAACCTGAATATTGGTAGAACATTGCGAACCATGAGCTTGTGGGTACGGCTCACCCGAAGCGGGCGATCCGACCCACAGCTCTGACGTGCCCCCCCTCTCCAGCGCCGCCGATCGCCAGTGAGGCAAGCGCCCCGTTCACCCCACCAACACCCGCTCCCGCCGTCTCTCCCTAACCCCGTGCCTCCCACTCCCCGCCACTGTCAACATCCTCCCGCACCCCTCAGTCTCCCATCTTCGATGATTCGCCAACGCCAGGGCCATAACACAGTCATCATGATACCCAGCAGGCGCACCATACGTGATCCCTCCAGATGGACTGATCTGGTACTCATACCGCCTCATCTCGGCAGTCAACACCTCCCAATTCGCAGGCTCCAAACTCCCCGGTCTGCAGTCTGCGGTCTGTAGTCTGTGGTCTCTCCCCGTCCCCGGCCATCCCACCTTCTTCTGCTCGACCGCCACAATCAGCCTCTGCACCAACTCAGTCTTCGAGTGCGCCGTGAACTTGAACCCCTCAATGTCCGGGTACACCCGCTTCAAATCATCGAAAATCGGGTCCCCAACCCCCGACGCATCCAACACCAACCGCCCCCGATACTTCCTCGCAAACGCCAGTATCCGCTCCTTCTGGATCGGCCAGTCCAGATGATTAAACCGCTCCATGGCAAAACACCGCCCTGTTTCGGCGTCCATGGCGATCAATACCGTCCAGTCAGTATGCTTCGCCACATCACAGCCGATTACCACCGCACGGTGGTAATCGTCACGCCGTAGCCCATCGGACGAAGGCGGACCCTCCAGAATGAGACACGCATCGATATGGCGCTTCTGGGTTTATGGGGGGATTTGTCGGGCAAAAAGGATGAGGGATCCGGTAGGATGCGGGCATGAAAGACACATCTCTTTACCAGCAGATTCT
>JBIJCW010000185.1:0-4277 GCA_044344495.1 Kiritimatiellia bacterium
TGCCTCCACCGGGACGAGCCCGGTGGGCGGCTGAGGTCAACGTGTGCCTCCACCGGGACGAGCCCGGTGGGCGGCTGATGTTGTGTCAGCAAAACTCGGAGATGCGCCCGTTCGGGAGGGCACGGCAAAGAGGCAAGGGGGAAGCGATCCCGGGAGCCTTCGGAGGAGACTGGTAAGTAATGAAGGGGGGAAACTTGACCCGGGGGGCAAATTTCGACAATCTACCCCGCATGAGAACTGTAAGAAGCCGGATGTATCTTGTCCTGGGGCCACTTCTGGGAATTGTGGCCTTGATTGTGTACTCCATTACGGTGAGCCGGGGGCCTTTCCCGGGCGAATCGGCGGATCTGATGGCGCGGGAACTCGGATTGGTGCCCTTGGCGTTCGGGCAGAGCCTGCTCTGGAACTGGTTGATCGATCTCGTGGAGAAGGTGCCGCTGGGCGGGCTTATCTTCCGTCTCAACTTCCTGAGTGTACTTTTCGGGGCGGCTTCCGTATGGATGCTTTTCCGGATTACCGCGGATGCTGTCTGGATGGCGATTCCGGTGTCCGACCTGAACAACCGCGCGGCCAACCGCGCCTCGTTGCTGGCCGGGACGGTGGCGGCGGTGGCGTTGATGGGGTCGGTGCCGTTCTGGTATGCGGCCACCCGGTTTCATGTGGCCCTGTTCGATCTCCTGTTGTTGCTCCTTCTGGTTCGGCTGTTCCTGAGGTTCCTGACGGATGCGGCGGTGTGGGCGGGCTTGTTGTTCGCATTGCTGTACGGGGTTTTCGCGGTCGAGTTTGCCACGCTGATTATTTTCGGGCCGCTGGTGGTCATCGGGTTGTTGTACGGGCTGTGGATTAACGGCGACTTGCGCTGGAGGCGGGTGTTGGGCATCGCGGGTTGCCTGGTGGCGGGAATGCTTTTCTACGGGGTGGCCGCCTGGCGGTTGATGGGGGCCGAGTCATTGATCCTGAGCGGGGAGGCGCGGTTCTGGACGGCGCTGTTCTATGTGTTCAAGGGGCAGTACCAGTTGATTGCGAAGGGGTTGCCGCAGGTGGGGTGGCTTCTGGTGATTGTGGCGGGCATTGTGCCTTGGCTGGCGGTGCTGGCGGTGGGGCGGCGCGGATTGAACGAGGAGCGGGACTGGGGGTTATACAGTCTGCATTTGATCCTGACGGGGGTTGTTCTGGCGGTGTTGTTCAACGTGCCTTTCTCCCCCTGGCGGGTGTTGGGTCCGAACCGGCTGTTGGTGACGCCCTATGTTCTGCTGGCCTTCACGTTGGGGTACCTGGCGGCGTACTGGTCCTTTATTTCGCGCATGATCTGGTGGAATGCCGAGGCGGATGAGCCGCGCCGGTTGTGGTGGAGGGAGTATGGGGGGTTGATTCCCGTCGGGCTTCTGGTGGCGGCGGCCGTGGGGGCGGGGGTGTTGAACTTTGAGATCGTTGATGCGAGAAGGGCCGGGGCGTTGCATGACTATGCCAGAACGGTGGTCCAGGCGACGGCGCCCCGCCAGTGGTTGGTAACCGACGGGTTGCTGGACAGCAACCTGCAACTGGCGGCCCGCGAGATGGGGGTGCCGCTCAAGTTGTTGAATCTCAGGATGGGCGGTAACGATCTCTACATGCGGCACATGGCGAAGTCATTCGACAATCCCCGGTTGAAGGGATTGGCCGAGGTGGATGTGATGGCCTTCCTCCAGGAGTGGATGCGGAGCGAGCCCGGATTCGCCGGGAAGGTGGCTTTCCTGAACTACCCCGACTTCTGGCTGGCGGCGAATCTTCAGCCGGTGGCGGACCGGGTGCTTTTCGCGGGGGTGCCGACGCGGGAGGATATCAATCTGGAGTCGCTCTGGGCGGCGCATCAGGAGTTCTGGAAGCAGCCGTTCCTGGCCGAACTCCAGGTGTTGCGCCGGACGGATCCGTTGCTGTCGCTGGCGGCGGACCAGGTGTTGCGACGTCTCAGTATGACAGCGAACAACCTTGGTGTTCTGATGGAGGATGCAGGGTGGCAGAAGCAGGCCTACGAGGCCTATGCGAAATCGCGCGAGTTGGACCGGGACAACATCAGTGCATTGCTGAACCAGTTCACCATGATCCGGCGCGGGTATGCGGCGCCGGAGCCGGACAAGGTCAACGAGGCAGTAAAGGATTTATCCAAGAACCTGAAACAGAAGTACCAGATCTGGTCGCTTTCACGGGTGTACGGTTATGTGCGGATGCCGGAGGCGTATGCGGATCTCGGTTTTTCGTGGGCATATTCGGGGCAGCCCGGTCTGGCGGTGGCGGGGTACAAGCGGGCCATTGAATTGGCGCCGGAGCGGAAAGCGCGGCTGAGCCAGGGGTTGGCGATGGCGTACATGGCGCAGGATCAGGTTCAGGAAGGCGAGGCGGTCCTGAAGGAACTGGTGGCGGCTAATCCGAGTAATGTGACGGCGCTGGTATCGCTGTCGCGGCTGGCGACGAAGCGGGGTGAATTTGCCGAGGCGGTCAAGGTGCTGGACCGGGTTCAGGCGGTGGGGGTCCCCAAGGACCGGCTGGCGTTGGAGTATGCGGTGATTCATCTGGCGGCGGGGGAACCGGGCAAGGCCAGGATCGTGCTGCAGGAGTTGGTGGATCTGAAGCCCGATCTGTCGGTGGCCTGGGCCATGCTGGGCGGGGTGGTGATTGAACAGAATGATGCGGCGGCCATCAACGAGTGCGAGCGGCGGTTGCAGCGGGTGAGGGGCAAGGATTTCCTGGCGACAGCCGTGCTGGGTCAGATTGCCCTCTACCGGCGGGACTATGCGGGAGCGCGCGTCTTTCTTGACCAGGCCCTGGATATGCGCCCCAACGCGGTGGCCTTGCTCGATCTTCTGTTGCGGCTGGATGTGATCGAGCGCCGGCAGGAACTGGCCAGCGGGCACATCAGGCGTTTGTTGTTGCTCGACTCCGGGCATCCTTATGCCAACCAGGTCCTGGCATCGCTGCAATTGGAGCGCAAGGAGTACGCGCAGGCGGAGAGTTCGCTGCGGAAAACCCTGGAGCGCAATCGGAGCGCGGAGGTGTTGAACGATCTGGCGTGGGTATTGAGCGAACGGGGGAATCTGGAGGAAGCCGAGCCGCTGGCCCGCGAAGCCGTGGGCATGGATGCGAAGAATGCCAATTTTCAGGATACCCTTGGGGTCATCCTCACCGGGCGGGGCGACTGGCAGGGGGCGGAGGCGGCCTTGCGGAAGGCGTTGGAACGGGCGCCCGATGCGGCGGTTGTGCAATTGCATCTTGCCGAGTTTTATGGGAAGAAAGGCGATTCCCAAAAGGCGGCGGCTTTGGCGGATCAACTGATGGGGCGTCTGTCCAGTCTGTCGCCCGGGGAGCAGGAACGGTTGCGGAAACTGGCCAGGAGGTAGGGTTTTCATATGACGTATGCTGAAGCAAAGGACTTGTTGGTGGGGTTGGGCCAGGAACATGTGCTGGCCAACTGGGACCGGTTGGAGCCAGCGGCACAGGCGGGGTTGCTGAAGCAGATAGGGGAACTGGATGTCGAGACGATTGGTCGCATCCGGGCGCTGCTGGGGGCCAAGTCCTCCGGCGTGGGGGCCCCGGCGCATTCGGAGATCGTGCCGGCGCCGGTGGTTTCGCTTTCCGCCGGCCAGCAGGCCGCTCCGCGCGAGGTTGGGGAGCGGGCGTTGCGGGACGGCCAGGTGGGGGTCATTCTGGTGGCGGGGGGGCAAGGCACGCGGTTGGGGTATGACGGGCCCAAGGGGACCTATTCGCTGGGGCCGGTCACCGGGGCATCGCTCTTTGAGATCCATGCGCGCAAGGTTCTGGCCCTGGAGCGGGAGTTCGGGGCGCCGGTGCCGTTCTACATCATGACCAGTGAAGGCAACGACGCGGAAACGAGGCGTTTTTTCAAAGCCCATGCGTATTTCGGGTTGGCGCCGGATCGGGTGAAATTCTTTGTGCAGGGGACCCTGCCGGCGTTCTGGCCGGATGGGCGGATGGTGCTGGAGGCGCCTGGACGGCTCTTCCTGGCGCCGGATGGTCATGGCGGGATCCTGACGGCGTTGAAGCGGACGGGCATGATCGAGGATATGGAACGGCGGGGGTTGACGACCTTGTTCTATTTCCAGGTGGATAATCCCCTGGTGGAGATTGCTGATCCGGTGTTTGTGGGCGTCCATCTGCAACGGCAGGCGGAGATGTCGCTCAAGGTCTGTGCCAAACGCGATCCCTCCGAGGGGCTCGGGGTGGTGGTGGTTCGTGACGGACGGCAGGCGGTGGTGGAATACACGGAACTGACCGACGACCAG
>JBIJCW010000039.1:0-14393 GCA_044344495.1 Kiritimatiellia bacterium
GCGCCTCTCCCGGCACCACCCGCCCTGACCATGCCGCCCGGCCACAGCCAGTTCGCAACAGCGACGCGGGAAACCTGGCCTTACACCTGCTGGGTTTGGGCCCGATCCCAGGTTCAGTCATCAATGCCAGCCAGGACCTCAGGACCGCCCCACCACCCCTCCCCGACACGAAGTAACCAGCGGATCACGCCGCCGTCTTGCAGTATCCGGGATCTTTCCGTAACCGGACGCTCTTGGGCGTCACCTCAACGAGTTCATCCTGGTTGATGTAGGCAATGCAATCTTCCAGACTCATGTGCGTCGGCGGCGTGAGAATGATGTTCTCGTCCGATCCGGCCGCACGAATATTGGTTAACTGCTTGCCTTTTGCCGGGTTGACGGTCAAGTCGTTGTCACGGCAATGCTCGCCAACAATCTGCCCCTTCTGCACACGAACCCCCGGCCCCATGAACAACTTGCCGCGCTTTTGAAGATTGAACAGCGCATAGGAGACGGTGGAACAGTTCTCCATGGACACCAACACCCCGTTGCGCCGCTTACGCATCTCCCCTGCAAACTGCCCATAGTCGAGGAAGATATAGGTCAATACCCCCATCCCCTTGGTGTCCGACATGAACTCGGACTTGAACCCGAGCAAACCGCGGGTCGGAATCCGGTACTTGAGCCGGCACATGCCGGTTCCCTTCTCCATCTCAAGCAGGATCCCCTTCCGCCCCCCGAGCTTCTCAATCACCGTGCCCATGTATTGCTCGGCCACATCAATGGTCAGTTCCTCATATGGCTCAAGCGTCTTGCCGCCCTCTTCGCGGTAAATGACATTGGGACAACTGACTTGAAACTCATATCCTTCACGGCGCATCTTTTCGATCAGAATGGACAGGTGCAGTTCGCCACGCCCGGATACCTTGTGGCCGGATCCATCCCCCATCACCTCCACCTCCAACGCCACATCATACAGCGCTTCGCGCTTCAGCCGGTCCGCCACATGAATCGACGTCACAAACCGTCCCTCGGTGCCGGCAAAAGGCGAGTTGTTGGGTATGAAATTCATGGAGATCGTGGGCGGATCAACCGGAATGGACACCGCCGGACGTGGAAAGTCCGGATCCGTGTATGTATCACCAATGGCCACTGTATCCAATCCGGCAACAGCAACAACCTCACCCAACCCGGCCGATTCCGTCTCAACCTTCTGATTGCAGTTGAAGCGGTAGAGTTTGGTGACGCGCGTCGGGGCCAACTTGCCGGCCATGTTGGCCACCACCACGGGCATACCCGTCGAAATGCACCCCGACGTGATCTTTCCAATGCCCAACCGGCCCATGAACGGCGAATGATCAATGGAACTGACCTGCAACTGAAGCGGCGCAGCCGGATCACCCCCCGGCTTGGGAACATACTTGATGATCGCATCCATAATGGGGCGCATGTCCGTGCCTTGCCGCAGCGGATCCACCGACGCAATCCCGCCGGTCGCCGATGCGTAGATCGTATGGAAATCAAGGGCCGCATCATGCGCGTTCAACTTGACGAACAGGTCAAACACTTCGTTGACCACCCAATCAATCCGCGCCGCCGGTTTATCAATCTTGTTCACAACAACAATGACGGGGATGTTGCGCGCCAGTACCTTCTTTAACACAAAAAATGTCTGCGGCATGGGCCCTTCCTGTGCATCCACCAGCAACAGGGCACCATCCGCCATTTGCAGCACGCGTTCAACCTGCCCGCCAAAGTCCGCATGCCCCGGCGTATCAATGATGTTGATCGTGTGCTCGCCGTACTGGAAGGAACCGTTCTTGGAGGCAATGGTAATACCACGCTCACGCTCAAGATCCATGGAATCCATCAGACGCTCGGCAACCGCCTGGTTATCACGGAACATTCCGCTCTGCTGGAACAGTTTATCAACCAGGGTGGTTTTGCCGTGGTCAACATGCGCCACAATGGCCACGTTTCGAATAAGGTCGGGACGATGCATAATGTCTTTCGGGGGAACGCCGGTGCAAGGCTAAGACCCACCAGCGGGCCGGGATACTACTCAACCCGATGCCCCCTGTCAAATGGCGTTCACACCCGGACATCAAGCCCGCATCTCCGAGTTTTGACGATCCCCGCGGTCTTGCGCCGCGGGTGAAGAAAGTTGGGGTGATGGGCAGGTCCGCTACGGACGTTCAACGTTTGCCTCCACCGGGACGAGCCCGGTGGGCGGCTGAGGTTGTGTCACCAAAACTCAGAGATGCGCCCCATCAAGCCGGACTTCACTGGAACTGTTTTGAGAAATCGGAGAATTGCGCTTTCAGCCGGGCCACTTCATCCTCCAGCAACGCCACCTTCGCCTCAAGCGCCGCAATGCGTTCATTCCCCGCCATCACGCTCAACCGGTCGGGTTCGACCCCGGGACCTACTATCCCCGCCTCCCCAGCGAGGGACCCACCCAACAGTTGACCGTACCGCTCCTCGCGCTGTCCGGACCGGCGCGGGGCCACCGCCGCCAGGGGGCCGCCCTCCCAGGCCATCAACTGCTGTAGAATCGTCTGCACTTCCGCCGTGTCCGTCAACGCCCAAAGCCGGCCGGCGTGCGTACGCAGTTCTCCCACCGTCTGGGGCCCCCTCACCATCAGTTCGCATAGCACCGCCTGTTGCGGCGGCAGCAAAGGATAGAGATCCTCGATACTGTGGCGGTATTTCGGTGTCCGGCTTCCCGCCAGCGCCACTGACCACGCCAGCCGGCGTTCGCGCAACGCATCCAACGCCCGTACCGTGTCCTCGCCGGTCATTTGCATCACGGGATCACGGTTCGACTTCTGGTTGCACGCCGCGGTCAACGCATTCAGCGTCATCGGATAATACTCCGGCGTCGACATGGCTTTCTCGATCAGACACCCCAATACCCGCACTTCCATCGTACTCAGCGTAGCATCCATCGTATTCCCTCCGTTATCAATCGAACCTTCGCTTCACGCACCACAGCGTCATGGTCATCGCCGCCGGTCAGGCTCGCCACCGCTCCGCTAACCACCCGCCAATCCAGAGCCCCGCAAGCACTCCCGCACAATCCACCACAATATCGCCCGCTTCATACATCCGCGCCGCGCGGGGAATCAACGCCTGGATGCATTCCGTGCCAATACCATACCCAACCAGCACCACGCCCACCACCCACACTCTCCATCCCCTGCCCCACCCGGCGGGAATGGACCAACGAATCAGTCCCCCCAGTATTCCAAACATCGCCAGATGGGCAATCTTGTCCTGAAAGGGAAACAGGCTCACCTCCGGCATCGCCTTGGCAGGCATGAACAGGAGCCCATTCATCACCATCCAAAATATAAAGGTCAGCCCCCAGCGTCCCTTGACTGGCCAATTCAACCATGCCCAGCGGAGAACCACCGGATCCCTCATTGCATTGGAATGATCGGCTTGCATATCCCACGCCAAGACATCAGGCTACCACTGAAGGCCCGCCATACGGCACAATTTCCACAGTCAAATGGACAAGTCCATGGACAGTCCTGAGTTGCGTCTTGTACTCCTTGGATGTTTTCGGCGACTTCGCAACAATCGCAAGAATGCACGCATACTTGCCCGCTCCAACCCGCCAGACATGAAGATCGCTGATGCGGGTATCACCATCCCTCTCGATGGCCTCGTGAACCGCCTTGACGATTACATCATCTCCCTCCCGGTCAAGCAGGATGCCGCCGGTCTCGAGAATGAGCGATCGGGACCAGTTGGCCACCAGCACAGACCCCACAATACCCATGACAGGATCCATCCATGCCCACCCCATGTATTTCCCGCCCACCAGCGCCGCAATGGCCATGACCGACGTGAGCGCATCGGCGAGCACATGAAGATAGGCGGCCCGCAGGTTCAGGTTCACATGGGCATGGTGGTGCCCATGACGGTGATCGTGCCGGTCGCGCAACAGGAGAATGCTGAGCAGATTCACCACGAGACCGATGACCGCAACCAGAATAGCCTGGTTGAACTGGATGACCGCCGGATGAAGAAGCCGATCCACCGCCACTACCGCCATGGCCACGGCAACCCCGCCCAGAAGGATGGCACTGATGAATCCACCAAGGATTTCGATTTTCCACGTTCCAAAAACAAAGCGACGGTCAAGGGCATAACGCCGGGCAAGGACAAAGGCGAGCCAGGAAATGCCAAGGGCGGCCGCATGCGTACTCATGTGCCACCCGTCCGCCAACAGGGCCATGGAGTTGTAAACCCATCCCGCAACAATCTCCACGACCATCATCGATACCGTAAGGGCGACCACCCGAATCGTCTTCTTTTCCAACTCGCCCCCGCTGTAGTGGAAGAGGTGGGAGTGCTGATAGCGCGAGATATCCGCTTTGAGCATACTCAAATCTAACCCAGCCTTTCCTGCCTTATGACTGCTTGAGTCCCCATCACCCCTCCAATACCTGCCGGACATATCCCTCCTGCGAGCCAGTAGCCAATGCAACCCCGCAGGCCGGCGCAGACCACAGGCCGGAACGGTGACACATACATGCTACCAACAAGATCGTGTCATGCTGAGTATTGAAAAGCAAGGGGAAGCAAGGGGAAAACGCCTTTTTCGTACCACTGATACATCCGCGTTTTGGAGTGCCTCTTGGCGCCCACCGAACTTGCGTCGGAGGCAGACGTTGAGGAGGATAGGTCCACGACCCCCACCCACCCGATCTGGACAACGCTTTCGCCGGGGGCATGGCGTGGGCCCCATCCATCCCCTACCACCGGGAAAGTTGTGTTGCCCATTTCTGCATAGACCATTGGCACCAACGCGCCATGTGTCCGTTATGCGTCCGTTTGACGTAGTGAAAGGGTGTCTACGCGTGTGAACCGTTGAACCACCATGAAAGCGCCGCCAAGTGACAAAACCCTTGGTTGCATTGGGTTTTGTGCGTGTTTTCAAGTGGTGCCGGAAGGGGGACTTGAACCCTCATGCCCTTGCGGGCGGCAGATTTTGAGTCTGCTGCGTCTGCCATTTCGCCATTCCGGCATAAACGGAAGGCGCTTTATATCCCATCCCTCACTCCACCTCAATCCCAATTTTCATACCCCCACCAACGTCAGCCGCGGAATCCCCAGCCGGCGCCGGCGGGTTTCTCCCGGCAACACCTCAGCCTGCCGCTCCGGCGCCGCCTCACGCGGCGACACCGGCTTGCCACTCAGGAATAACCCCGCACCCGTCCGCACCGTATAACGTCCATACCGCTCATTCACCGCATCCATCGCCTCGCTGACCCGCCGAAAGGCCTCAATCCGCGGACGATCCTCAAACAACCCCATCTGCTCACTCCGGTCATCCTCCAATCCCCCCAGCCAGATCAACGAGGCACGGTACTCCACCCCCTCCCGGTAAATCCGCCCGAAAAGCGCCTGAATCAACGGCAACACTTCCAGCGTCGCTGACGTCGGACGGTCCAACCTCGCCTCTAATCCCTCTTGCGTAAAATCCTGCCGCCGCAACACCACCCCCACAACCCGCGGCCGCAACCGGTGCCGCCGCACCTTGACAAACGCCTGCTCCACATTGCGAACCAGTTGCGCGTAAATGAATTCCCGGTCCCGCGTCGGCGGCGTAAAGGTCTTGGACTTGACCACCGTCGCCTGGCGCCCGGGCTCCCCCGCCTCAATCTTGTGAATCGCCACCCCCCGCAATTCATTCCATATTTCACGCCCCACCTTCCCCAGAAGCTTCCCCGCCCACATCTCCGGCCTCACCACAAAATCATACGCCGTCCGCAATCCGTGCTTCTCCAGCAAACTGACCGTGTTATGACCGAACCCCCACACCTTCTCCAAGGGAGTCCGCTTCAAGAACTCATGGATCACCCGGCCTTCCACCGCCGTAAACCCGTCCGGCTTCCTGAACTTCGAACACAACTTAGCCAGCCCCTTCGATGGCGCCAACCCGACGGAAACCGTAATGCCCAACTCCCTCTGCACTTCCGCCTTCATCGCCTGCGCCACCTCCTCATAGGACGTGTGATACAGACGCCTCAGCCCCGTCAAATCGGCAAAACCCTCATCAATCGAATACTCCTCCACCTCCGGCGTGAACCGCCGCATGATATTGAACATCCTCCGCGAATACAGCCCGTACGCCTCGTAATCACTCGGTAACACGATCAACCCCGGACACCGCTTCCGCGCTTCCATCAACGGCATCCCCCGCACAATACCCAGCGCCTTGGCCTCATAGCTCGGACAGGCAATAATTCCCCGCTCCTTGCCCGTCACCACCGGCTTCCCCCTTAACCCGGGAACCAGAGACTGCTCCACCGAGGTAAAAAACGCATCCCCATCAAGATGCAAAATCGCCCGGGGAAAGGAACCCATCATAAAAGGCATCTCATTCATAACACCTCCATCATACTGAACTTTGGTTCCCTGTGGCAAGGGAAAGTCAAATTTGCATTGTTGTCCACGCCTTTCATGGACTATCATCCTGCCATCGTTCATATCAAACAGGAGAATTCAACCATGTCTCGTCTTGCCGCTTGCCTGAAGGGTTTCTCGATGATTCTGACCATCGCCTCACTCACCACCGGGTGTAGCGCCTTCCGCGCTTCCACCAGGGAGGTGAATGTCGCCACCGCCAAACCCATGGATACCGGTTACGATTACAGCGATTTGCACTGGCTCGGAAACAGCGTGGGGTCCGATATCTCCTCCTGGAAAACCCTGGACCCGGCCGGCAAAAAACCAATCCTCGTCGTCATGGGAATTCAAAACCGAACCACCCGCCATATTGACACCAAGGCCATCACCGACACCATCCGCACCACGGTCATCAACAACGGCAAGGCTGATTTCGTCAACGAAACCCAGCGCGATATCCTCTTGAAGGAACAGGGCTATCAATTGGCCAACTGCACCCCCGAAACCCGGGTGGCCATCGGACGCCAGTTGGGCGCCCGCTACATGCTGACCGGATCCCTGATCGAAATCAAAAAAGAGGAACCCCGCCAGGTCCGCCTCTCCAAGGCCGAGGAAGTCTATTACCAACTGACCGTCGAGATCACCGATCTTGAGACCAGCCTGATCGCCTGGACCACCCAGAAGGAACGCGCGCGCGGCGGCAGCAAACCCGTCCTGGGCTGGTAACCGCCACCGGATGGATCCGAAATGACCTGGCGTCCACGCATCTTCCTCATGGCGGGACTTGCCTTGTGGCTGGGTGCAGGTTGCGCCACCGTTCCCCTCGACCGCGCCCTGGGCAACTTCAACCGCGGAAACTTGGACGCCGCCGACAAGGACCTCGCCTCCATCCCCGATGGCCCTGATGCCGTTCGCCACCTGATGGATCGCGGCATGATCCACCACCTGCGGCATGACTACACCGCCAGCACCGCGGACTGGGCCCGCGCCATCAAACTCGAGGAGGCCCTCGATACCCACAGCATCAGCAAGGCTGGCACCAGCATGCTGATCAATGACTCAACCCTCGCCTTCCGCGGCCATCCCTACGAACGGACCTACCTTCACGTCTTCCAGGCACGCAACTACCTCGCCCAGGGCCTGTGGGACGACGCCGCCGTCGAGGCGCGTAACATCATCTATCGTCAGGAACACCTCAACGGCTTCCCGGACGATGCCTACAGCCGCTATCTGGCAGGCCTCTGCCTCGCCGTCTCCGGAGACGACTCCGGCGCCGCCTTCCAGTACCGCCTCGCCGATGCACTCCTGCCGGAGTTGTCGATCAATCCATCCACGGGAACTTTTGGGCCTGACGCACAAACCAATGCCACCCCCACCCCCGATCCAGGGCAATATGAACTGGTTTGCCTCGTGGATATCGATAGCGGCGGCAACCTCGCCACCCCCGACATCTATGCGGGCGGGAAGTTTCTCGGTTCGGCCCGCGTCCTGACCGACACCATGACGCTTGCCGCCACCAGCCAGGAGAAAATGGCGGCCAGGAAAATGGCCAAATCTGTCGCACGGATCGCCCTGAAGGAGGGCATTGCCGCCGTCGTGGCAGCCCACAATGAGGATCTCGGGGATATGGTCCGGGTTCTGCTCTTCTCCATGGAAGTCCCCGACGAACGCGCCTGGGAAACCCTACCTCACCTCCTGGCCGTCGCCAGGGTCCCCTGTCCGCCGGATCTGCAGACATTCGATGTGGTCTTCCGGAATCACTACGGCCGCGGTCCCGGCCGGATCACCGTCTCCGGCCCGCTCGTCCGACGGGATCGTACCTTCTTCGCCTTCTGCCGCGACTTCCCCTGATCAGAATAGCATGCTGATCACGCCATAAAGCACAAAGGCGGCAATAACCGCCATAATGATCGCCCTGTTGCGCTGTTCCCGCCGTTCCTGCCGGAGCGGACGGACGGAGTGCAACCCGCCGGTGACAAAGTACTGGGCAAACCGCTGGTCGGGTGGCGGCTTCGAAACAAAGGCGTCACGTCCATCCCCGTGGTCCCCGGCCATACCCCCAACAGGCGTAGCCGCCTTCTCAAAAAAATCCGCCCTTCCCGCCGGGGTCTCGGCCGCCGGGACAACCCGCGATTCCACGGCGGCCTCCCGTTCCGCTTCCGCGGAAAACTGCTTTAACCGCCGCAAGGCCTTCTCACGATCCGGGTCCTCGACCGCCTTCGAGACCGTCCGGATATCACCCTCCACCCGCGACAGCTCGTTCTGAATGGCACTCAGCCGTTCCTGCAGTCTTTGATTCTTGCGCGCACTCCGCTGCATAATCTGCTGTACCCCGGACGATCCAATTACCTGGCAACAACCAGAATGACCACAGCCACCGCGATGGCGATAATCAGCGGCGTGCTGACCGCAAGGCCGATCTTGACCCAGGCGCCGAATCCGCGCGCCGGTTCCGGATCGTCTGCCACGGCCGTCAGGCGCGGGCGTGACTCATCGAACAGTTTGACGGGACCTCCCACCGCCTCCACGGCGGCCTGCCCCTTCACAAACTCCTTCCGGACAACATCAATCTGAACCACCGCCTTGTTCAATTCCTCGCGAAATAACTCATCCGGCCAATCCGCATCGTTGAGCCGGTGCAGTTCTTCCACACACTCCCCGAAACGTGCCCGCGTGTTGGAGTAGATCTCCACCTGCCGCGCCGCCTGGTCTTCCAGTTTCTCCAGCGACACAATGCTTTCGGAAATACGCTGGATCATTTCCAGCTTGCCCTGCTCATACTGGTCCTGCTTCTCCATCAGGTCTTCAAGGGTCTGCTTCTCCCGCTCCAGGTCACCCTGGCGCCGCCGCATCCGCTCAATCTCCACCTTGGCCGTGGCCACCTGGGTATTCACCTCTTCCCGGTGCCGGGCCATCCGCGTCAAATTCAGATCGGAAATCGGCCTCGCCGGAAAATCATCCGACTTCACCGCGCCAACCACATCGGTTGCCTGCCCCAAGGGCGCAGTCCTGATGGCGCCACGCCGTTGCAGATCATCGTCAAAAAAATCGGTTCCACCCATGATGTCAGCCTCCTGATGTTTCCCGTGGACGTTACCACCCAACTGCTTCCTGTTCAAGCCCTTACTCCGGCAGTATCAGAACCTGCCCGACCCTGACATCCTCCGGCATCCGGAGAACGCTCCGATTGGCCTCATAAATGTCCTTCCACCGCCCCTGATTGCCATACACCCGCGCCGCGATGTGCCGGAGCGTGTCATTCTTTTGCACCCGGACCGTCCGAACTGCCGCATGAATATCCGCAATCGGGGGCCCCTTGGCGCTCAGGGTCGTCTCCACCACCTTGACCGCACGGACCTGGCGCGCCTGGAGATTGCTGACCACCATCCGGGACCGCGTCAGTTGCGTCTCCAGGTTGGCATTCCGTATCTTCAACTCGGAATTCTCGCGATCAAGCACCCCCACCCGCTTCACCACCGCCGTCTCATTGGTGAACACCGTCCCCACCAACGCCAGCGTCGCCGCACGGATCCGGCCCGCAATCATCTTGCGCTTCTGGGTGTCCGGACGCAGCTCCAGATAACGCTGGTAGTGATATATCGCCCGCACGTAATCACCGTGCGGCCGCTCCAGTAACAGCGCCAAACCAAGGTGGGCACGGGCCATGTCCGGATGTTGCTCCAGCAAAACGGTGTAGACCCGCCCCGCCCCATCCACATCACCCGCCTGCTCCATCCCCTTCGCCTTCTCCATGGCGGGATGCGTCAACTCATCTTCATCCGCATCCTTGACCTGCTTGGAACACCCCGCCGCACACAACAGCAGCATTAGACAAACTCCACGAAACAAACCCTTCATGGGGCCCTCCTCGCCAACAATTCCTTGACTGCCCCGTAGACCGCCTCCTGAGTAATCGCCCGCATGCAGTCGATCCCCTCCAATGGGCAGGTCCGCTTGAAACACGGCTGACAATCCATCGCCACCGTCACCACCCGGTTCCCGGCTCCATACGGCCCCGTCCGCACAGGATCCGTCGGCCCGAACATCGCCACCACCGGAATCTTGATGGCCACCGCCATGTGCATGGGCCCCGAATCATTCGCCAGTACCACATCCATCCCCTTCAACCACCCCCCCATCTCCACCAGCGTCGTCCGCCCGGCAAGGTTGACCACCCGACTGGAGGTATTCCCCGCCTCCAACGCATGCTGCAGGGTCGCGCACGTCTCCCGGTCACTCCTGCCACCCATCAGATAAATCGACGCCGAATCCTGATGCATCAACCGATGCGCCACCTCGGCATAAAACTCCACCGGCCAATTCTTGTTTTCCCGCCGCGACGACGGCACCACCGCCACCCGGGGCCGACCGGTCAACATCTCCACCGCCGGGAAAACAACCGGGAACTCCACCGGAGGCACCGGCAGTCCCAGAAACCGCACCACATCCATCGCCTCCTCCACCGCATGCCGGTTCCGATCACACGTGCCCGCCACCCGGTCATACAGCAAATGACTGCCTTCCCGGTGAAACGAAGGACCAATGACCCGCCCCGCCTTGACCAGTTTCGATACCAGGGCGCTCTTCAGCAGCCCCTGAAGGTCAATCACCAGATCATAGCGCAACCCACGCATTGCCTTCATAAACGCCGGCATTCCACGCACCCACCCTCGGCGCGGAAACGGGAACACGTTGCCGACATCGGGAAAGCATCGCACCAACTCCACATACTCCGGCTGCGTCACCCAGTCGATATCGGCATCAAGCCCGACCTTTAGCGCATGCACCGCCGGGAGCGCGTGAAAGATATCGCCCAGCGAACTCAGTTTAACGATCAGTACCCGCTTCCGCGACATCCTGCCCCTCCATCAATCACTGATAACCAACCCCTACCGGATCTTGCGCCGTTCGGTTTCCTCGCGCTCCTTGATCCGCGCCACCTCCACCCTCATCTCCCCCTCAACGGCCGCAATCTTTTCCGCATCACCGCCCGCGCGCACTACGGCCAGCTACTTCCCGTACATGATCTCCACCTCGGCAATCTTGGCCTTGGCCTTGGCGCTGATATCCGCCAAAGCCGCCTTCTGCTCCGCCGTCAGCGAAGCAATCCCTTCGCCTCGTTTCGCCATCCGCTCCATGGCCAGATCAAACGAACTCTTTAATCCCTGATTGTCTTTCGTCATGCTTGCACTCCCTCCATCGCCGGACCACGGCGTTCCTGTACCCCTGTGTAATGGATGACAGGCGTCCTGCAAAGCGAAAACGTCTACTCCAACCCCGCCATCACCCGCAACACCACCCGCCCAACCGCGTCCAGACTCGCCGCATCCAGCTTGTCCATTGTATCCGCCGGCGTGTGCCAATACTCATTCCCGCCCGGACTGGATCCATACCGGAAATCAATCAGGTCCACGGACGGAATCCCTGCGTTCAGGAAAGGCTGGTGATCATCCAGAATCCCGCCCGGGCTCAGAAAGAACCGATCCCGCACCCCCTCCGCGCGTGCCGCCCCGAATACCGCCTCTAGTAATGCCGGCGTCCCGTTTGGCGGCACCGTCACCGTCAAATCCCGATCGCCCACCATGTCCAGCAGGATGAACGCCTTCACCCGGCGCGCCTCACCGGACTCCACCCATTGCCGCGCCAGATGCCGACTCCCATGCAAGCCGTCCATCGGACCATACTCCCTCCGGCATTCCTCCCCGTCGAAAAAGGCCGCCCGGATCTCCGCCCCGCCGTCGCGCCTGACCCCGGCCATCGCCTTCATCGACTCCAATACCACACCAACACCCGATCCGGAATCATTCGCCCCGGCAAAGTCCACGCTGATCCCTGTCTTGGTGTCATAGTGCGCGGCAATCACAATGATCCGGTTCGTGTCGCCGGGAATCCGGCCAAGCACATTGCGGAAGGTTCCCGTTCCGGGCGGAACCGCATCCTCGAAGGTGTCAATCCGGGCCTCAATCCCCATGGCCGTCAGGCGCCGCTCCAGATACACCGCCGCCGCTTCCGCCCCGGGCGTTCCGGCCGGCTTGGGCCCCAGCTTCACGAAGTCTGCACACTCCCGGAATGCCGCCGCTCCATCAAAGGCGGGAATGGGAACATGCCTTGGCTCCGCCTCGGGAGCCCGTCCGCACCCGCTGGCGCAAAACACGCCCACCATGCAGAACAGCGCCAGCCTCACAGAGTCTCACTCATCCCCAGCATGTCTAAAATCCGGCTCAGATCCTCGTTCGTATAGAAATCGATCTGAATGGAGCCCTTGACCTTCCGCCCATTGGCGAGCGTGCGACAAGGCTGCACGTGCACACTCGTGCCGAAATGCTGGTGCAACTTGTCCATCAGATACGTCACATGATTCGACGGCATATCCCCCTTGGACTCCTTGCGTTTCCTGGGGATAGACCGGGCATGCTCCACAATCTTCTCAAGGTCACGAACCGACAACCCGTCCCGGATCACCCGCTCGGCCAGTCGGCACTGGAGTTCATCGGTCGGCAACCCCGACAGAACCTTCGCATGCCCTGCCGACACCAACCCCTCCGAAATAAACTTCTTCACCTCGGCCGGCAACCCCAGCAACCGCAGGGCATTCGCCACCGAAGCCCGCGCCTTGTCAACCCGCTTGGCAATTTCATCCTGGGTCAGATTGAACTTGTCCGCCAGAACCTGGTAACCCTCGGCCTCCTCGATGACGTTCAGATCGGCACGCTGCAGGTTCTCGATCAGGGCGATTTCCAGCGCCTCCAGATCCGAAGCCTCCTTGATGACCACCGGCACCTCCGTCAGACCGGCCTGTTGCGCCGCCCGCCAACGTCGCTCGCCCGCGATCAACTCGTACCCATCCTCCGCCTTCCTCACCAGCAACGGTTCCAGTATCCCGCGCTGCTTGACGGAAGCCACCAGTTCCTCCAACGCCTCCTTGTTGAACACCCGGCGCGGTTGCCAGGGATTAGGACGGATCGATGACACTTCCACCTGGTGGTAGCCGCCTTGCGGGGCCGCCGGCACCGGAACTTGCTCAGCTGGCGTATCGCGAATCAATGCATTCAGCCCGCGTCCCAGCCCATGTTTTGTCGCCATGATCCAACCCTCCCTGTCAACCCACCGTATCCATCATTCTTACTTGCGCGCAAACAACTGCCCGGGCCTTGTCCGCGGATCCATCGTGCCGCGTATGCCAGTGGCCGCTTTGGATTCATCTTCGTCAGGCTTCGCCGAATCGCCGGCACCCGGCGCCGTTTCCATATCGAGCACCATCTCGCCGGAAGCACCCTCGGCCGCCACGATTTCCATCTTGCCGACCAGGGTCACACCTTCCTCAACCACCAGGCGCTTGGCTTTGATGTCGCCCGCCACCTTGGCATTGCCCTTGAGTTCAATCCGGTCCTTCGCGCTGATGTTCCCCTTGATCAGCCCATTCACCACAATCGAATTGCCGGTCATGTTGCCCTTGATCGCCGACGTCTTCTCCACCAGCACATCGCCAGCCGTCGTCACATCACCATTGACCTTGCCGCCCAGGCGGATCCCGCCCGTGCACTTGATCGATCCGCTGATTTCCACATCCTCTGCGATCACCGTCTTGAATTCTTCCATTGTCTTCTCCATTTCCTGTTTCCCTTTTGTAGTCACCGCTGCCTGATCGCTTTCACCCCGCACCAGCGGACTGAACGCGCTTCTCCGGCAGCGCTCTTTGTTTTACGGATACATTCCTGCCCGCATCAGACCTGCCGACTCCGGCAGACCGAATAAAAGATTCATGTTCTGCAGCGCGGAACCCGCCTGCCCCTTCATCAGGTTGTCGATGTACGAAACCACCCGCAATTTGCGCGTCCTCGCATCCACATCCACCACCAGATTGCAGAAATTCGTGCCGCGCACATGCATCGACCCGATCGGCGCGTTCCGGTCGAACACCCGCACAAACGAACTGTCCTTGTAGAAGTCCTTGTAGAGAGCCATGACGTCCTGGGCCTTGATGTCACCCT
>JBIJCW010000040.1:0-14389 GCA_044344495.1 Kiritimatiellia bacterium
GCAGCCGGACCCGCCGGGATTACGCCAGCATGCTGGCTGGTTGGTGGTCATCCGGCCGTCCTGTCTTGGCAAGGACCGCGACAACGGGTATTCTATCCGCCTCTGGGTCAGGCATCAACGCAGACACACAAGCTGCGGAAAGAGGCGGGATAAATATGACACGAGATGTCGGCGCCGGGCGCGCCGTTAGGGTGGGCGTGTTGCTGCTGTTGTGGTTTGCGTCGAGCGGCGCCCGCGCGGATGACGTTTTTCTCTCCACCGGCCCCGCGCGCAACGGGACGATCCTCCAACTGACCACGAATTCCATTCTGCTGCTGCAGCCAGACGGCAAGGCCGGGAGCATCGCACGGAGCGAGGTCACCAACTTCACACTGGCCTTCCCGGCAGGCGGCCGCTGCGCGCGCCTGACGTCCCGTGATGGCACGAACAGTCTGCTGGTGCTGTCGTCCTTTGACCGCGGTCGATTTTCAGGCACGAATCTGGCTGGGGCGGCTGCCGCACTTCCGCTCGCGGATATCCGGGAGGCGGTGTTTTACCCGGTAGCGAAACCCAGGCACATTCTGGACCTGCCCTACGTGAGGCAGAAGCCGGATTACTGCGGCGAAGCCTGCATTGAAATGCTTTCGACCTTTCTGGACCGGCCGGTGTCCCAGGACCAGGTCAACGAATTGGCCGGACTGGGCGGCAAGCGGGGCTGCATGGGCGAAGAACTGGCCGCCGTCATCGTCAAATTGGGGCTGAAGATCGCGTCATCCGAGAGCTGGCCCGGCAGCACCGATGTCGATTTTCTCGTGGAGCGCATGCGTCTGCTGGCCTGTCTGCAGCAGAATCACCCCGTTCTTCTCGGCTTGTGGGGAAGGTACCAGGCCAAACAGACCGGCATGACGTTCGATCACATCGTGATGCTGATCGGTTATGATCTGCAAACCGAGCGGTTCATTATTCACGACCCGGGCCGTCAGCCAAACTGGGCCGTCACTTTCTCTGATTTCATCAAGCACCGGCAGAACAGCAGCGGGCAACTGTCTCAGATCGAGTTTGCCCTGTTCCGGGACTGGAAGACCCTGGACGGAAAGGTCCTTTCCGCCGAATTGCTGAAACTGAATGCTCGCACCATCCAACTAAAACCTGCGGAATCAGGCAGCATCACCCTCGACATTGACAAACTGGATCCGTCGGGAAAGGCCTTTGTTGAGAAGGTGAAGACGGGCCAGACGTCGCCTCCGCGGGAGGCCTTGTCCCTGCCGCCGAACCACCCCGACGCTCTTTATGCAAATGCCTGTGAATGCGCCCTGAAGGGCGACAAGGCGGGGGCGCTCTTATTTCTGACCCGCGCGATTGAGGCCGGTTTCATCAACTTCGTCCACATCCAGAACGACACGGACCTGACGGCCATCCGCGAGGAAGCCGGATTCAAGGCGTTGTTGGCGAACAAGGACAAGCTGCTGGCCGGTTTCATGCAGAAAATATCTGCGGAAATCCTGAACAAGCTGGGGAATGGCTACTCGATCGGTTCGGGAACAAACAGCCCCTACATCATGATCAGCAACGCAGACCCGCAAAAGCAGAAGACGGTGGAAGACGTCTTGCGCGTGGTCTCGGACCTGCTGGGGAGAACGCTGTTCACGAACAAGCCCACGGCCGCCTTTATCGTCGTTATGCCCAACACCAAGCAGGACTTCACGCAGAAGATGGGCGGGAAAAGCACCTCGGCCGGTTTTTACAATCACGCCACTCGCACCCTGACCATCAATCTCTCGACCGGCACGGGAACGATCGTGCACGAATTCACGCATGCCCTGCATTTTTCGGACATGGAGGCGCGGGGCCAGATACATCCGGCGTGGGTGTGCGAAGGGCTGGGGTCTCTCTACGAGGCGTCTGACCCCAAGGAAGACCGGCTTGACGGCCTGGTGAACTGGCGTTTGCCGATCCTGAAGCAGGCCCTGCAGAAAGGGCAGGCCTTTCCACTGCGCGCCTTCCTGGAGAAAAGTACCGATCATTTCGGGGCGAACGTCGACCTCTCCTATGCCATGTCCCGCTACATCTTATTTTTCCTGCAAAGCAAGCAGCTTCTTTTTCCATGGTATGCCCGCTATTGCGAGAACTATGCGGCTGATCCCACGGGCATTCTCACGCTGGAAAAGGTGTATGGAAAGTCGATCGAGGAATTTGAAAAGGACTGGATTGCGTTTGTGCAGACGCTGAAGTGAGAATGGTCACCGGACGCAACCTACACCATGCTCGATGCTGGCACAGGCAGCGAGTTCCCGGTCGTCGTCATCCCCCTGGCGACCCAGCACTATTGGAACATGGGAATCGAAAGGGAGAAAGGCGAGGTGAGGTTGAGAAGGTTGTACTGCCGTCCAAGGGGCAATGCCCAACCGTCTTCCGCGGACAATGGCCTGCCCTGAAATCCGCCCCAACGCTCAACAAGCGGTGGAAATCGCATCGATCTGTGGTAGAACTATGCCGTGGAGGGAAGAGCGGATCATGGTCAGGACCAAAATCATTTGCACGCTGGGACCCGCGTCTTCCAGCGAGACGGTGCTGCGGAAGATGATGCTTTCGGGCATGGACGTGGCCCGCATCAACTTTTCGCATGGGACCCTGGATGAACATCTTGAGCGCATCCGCATTGTCCGTCGCCTGAACAGGAAATACCGACGCCGCATCCGCATTCTGGGAGACCTTGAGGGCCACCGCATCCGCATAGGCCTCTTGAAGGGGAAGAAGCCTGTCGAGGTCAAGAAGCGGCAGGTCCTGTGGCTGACCAATCGGGACATCCAGGGGGAGGGCGATGAAATCCCCTTTGACTATCCCGGATCGCTGTCCGTGTTCCGCAAGGGGCAAGAGATCTTCATTGACGACGGCAACATCGCGCTGGCGCTCGAAGGCGTGGGGCGGGATCGGTTGAAGACCCGGGTCGTCATCGGCGGGGCGATCAAGGAGCGCAAGGGGGTCAACGTGCCTGACGCCCGCCTGCCGTTCAAGGGCGTGGCGGAGCACGACCGTCCAAGCATCCGCTTCTGCCTGGAGCAGGAGCTGGACTTCATGGCGCTTTCCTTTGTCCGCGGTCCGGCGGACGTCCTGGCCGTCCGGTCTTTGATGGAGGGGGCCGCAGTCAAGCCGAAGGTCATTGCCAAGATCGAGGACCGCGAAGGTATCCGCCATATCGCGGGCATCATCAAGGTCGTTGACGGGGTCATGGTCGCCCGCGGCGACATGGGGGTCTCGTTGCCGACCTGGGAAGTGCCGATCATGCAGAAGCGGATCATCAAGGCGTGCAACGTCGCGGGCAAGCCCGTCATCACCGCCACCCAGATGCTTGAGAGCATGGTCGAGAACCGCCTGCCGACGAGGGCCGAGGTGGCGGACGTGGCCAACGCCATCCTCGACGGGACGGACTATGTGATGCTGTCCGCGGAGAGCGCCGTGGGCCAAGACCCGGCGGGGGTCGTCAAGATGATGGACAGGATCATCGCCTTCACGGAAAGGAACCGCCCACGGGCCTGACAGAGAATGGCTTGTTGACGGCATGCCCCTTTTGCCATCCCGACTTCCCCCACGACTTCCCCGCGACGCCGCCACCAAGGCCTCCGGTGCGCCCCAGGAACGCGAAACAGGCTGATCTGAGGGCCAAGACAGCGGCCCCCGGCTTACGGCAAGAAGGACTCGGAGTTCGATGCGGAGATCGCGCTGTGTAAGGCGGATCGCCATGACGCCGAGCTGGAGAAGATCGACGTCGAGGCTGCGCTGAAGGTCGCCGAGTACATGTTCCGCCACATGCGCGAAATATGGGACAGGCCGGGGATTGAGTGGCGCCAACGCCCTGTAGCAGAACCTCCCGGGGGTCGGCACGTCTCAGGGCTGCGCCATGCAGTGTGTTTCGCTTTGCGAAACTCTACTGCATGGCGCGCCCACCGGGAGTCGAACCCGGCTTACTAGGATGAAAACCTAATGTCCTGACCGATAGACGATGGGCGCTTTGATAAAACGAGTCGCGGACTATATCACAAAACTGGCCTCACGCAACCAGAAACAACCCGAAAACATCGTGAAATGTCATCCCTGACCGCTCCACCCCTTCATTTCCGCGGTCCCGCTTCGCGAATGAACGTGCCAGCATCAAGCTCGGCAAACGCCTGATCCAACTCCTCCTGCGTGTTCATCACGATGGGGCCTCCCCAAGCAATGGGCTCCCGCAACGGCCGCCCGGCAAAAAGAACAAACCGCATGCCCTGCACCCCCGCCCGTACCACAAACTCGTCGCCTTCACCAAATAGCACTGCCCGGTGACTCTCCACCCGCGTCGCCGGATCATCAAATAGACCCGCACCGTCCACAATGTAGATGAATAACGTCGATTGACGTTCAACCGGCAGTCGCCATACAGCCTCCGGATCCAGGGCAACATCCAGTAACAACGCCTTGACGTAATCACCCTCGGCCGCCCCCTTGGCGTTGCCATAAACACCGGAGATCACCCCCACCGTGCCAGCCGCTTCCCGCACCTTCGGTATCCGCTCCGCCGTAATGTCGCGGTATTGCGGACGCGCCCATTTGTCCTTGCGCGGCAGATTCACCCAAAGCTGCAACCCGAGCATGCGCGGCGAGGCTTGCGGCATTTCCTGATGGATAATGCCACTGCCAGCCGTCATCCACTGGCACCCCCCATCCAATATGTGCCCCTTGTTCCCCAGACTGTCACCATGCTCAACATCTCCGGCAATCAGGTAGGTCACCGTCTCGATGCCGCGGTGGGGATGCCACGGAAACCCCTTGATGTAGTCGGCGGGATTCCGCGAGTCAAACGCATCCAGCATCAGAAACGGATCGAATTCCTTCGTCGTCCCCGGTCCCAACACACGCACCAACCGGACACCCGCCCCATCAACCTGGCTGGATCCAACCACTGTCTTGCGTATCTGTCTTGTCGTTCTCATCACCACCGCCCTGGTGCCCCTGCGGGAAACCAGCGCCGCAACGTCAGCCTTCTTCAACAAGCAACTCCAGCTCAAAAACCTTTTGCTCGCCGGGCTCAATGTGTTTCAGCCGGCCCGCCAACCGCTCGGCCGCACGCCCGCCCACCCGGCAATTGCCCGGCTCAATGCCCAGCACATGCGCCCCTTCCCCGCACATCTTCCACTGCACCAGTTCGGGCAACTGCTCCGGCTTCCACCGTAGCGACACCTTGAGACCACCCCGTACCACCCCCGGAAACGCCGGGTTCCGAATCGAGGCGCACGCAAAGCCGTCGGATCCCGCCTGAATACCGGAACGATAGTAGACCCGCTCACGATACCCGGCCTGCGGCGCCTCCCAGCGGTCGGCCCCCGCCAACGGCACCTCCGCGGAACGCGGCTCGATCCCGCCCGCCGGAAAACCCAATTCGCAACCGGGCGCCAACAGCGGAAACCCGAAATTGAAATGATAGAGCAGCATCAGCGGGACAGCCTCAAACCCGACATTCTCAATCCGGTCCGTGATGACAATGGTGCCTCCCCCCAACCGACTCTGAATCCTCCGGTGCAACCGGAGATTCTCACCAAACAGGCGGGCTTCCTCCAGCGTACCACTGACGTGCATCACATATTCATCACCCTCCCAGCAACCCTGGGCCGACACCTGCCGGGCTGGCACATGATGAATCCGACCGTGCAACCCAAGCGCCTCGCCCCCATCCTCGCAGGGTGATCCGACCTGGCTCAACCCGCAGGTCATCAGAAGCCCGCCACAGGCCGTACGCAACCAGTCAATACCCCGGTCACTGTAATACGCAGGCGCCACATCCCCCTGCGGTGCCTGCCAGCTCAGGGGAACCCCACGGAACTGACAGAGGGAAATGTCGAGGCCGCGGGAGGGATTGACGAAATACTCAAGCCCCGCGCCGGTCCGAACGTGTACGGTTTCAACACCCTTCTCCACGCCCTCCTGGCCTTCCAACCGCCGGACTCCGCCCACTTGCTCCAATCGCCCAACATGCGCCTCCAACTCACGCCGCGTATACGTCCTGCCATAGAGTCTCATGGATCACTTCCTTCCGATCGGGGTTACCGCTCATCGCCGGAAACCACCGTACCGCGCCCGGCCCGCCTCCGCAAGTCCCGAGTGTTACCCCCCCTCACTGAGGCGCATCTCTGAGTTTTGGCGATCCCTGCGGCCTTGTGCCGCAGGTGAAGAAAGTTGGAATGAATGGCACAGGTCCGCCGCCCTCGTTCAACGTTTGCCTCCACCGGGGCAAGCCCGGTGGGCGGCTGATGTCATGTCGCCAAAACTCAGAGATGCTCCCCCCTCACTGCCGCCTGCCCAGCCAACCCCGGCGCTGGAAAAACACACCCATCCCCACGGCAATCGCAGCACACACCCCCCAGAAACCCACGTACCCGAACCGCCACTTCAACTCCGGAATGTAATCGAAGTTCATCCCGTAGATCCCCGCCACAAACGTCAGCGGAATGAAGAAACTCGCCATGATCGTCAGCACCTTCATGACCTCGTTCATCCGGTTGGATACAGCCGACATGTAGAGATCGTTCAATCCCGCCGCCATTTCACGGTGGGTCTCCACAATATCCATGATCTGCACCGTGTGGTCATACACATCCCGCAGATACGTCTTCACCGTCGGCGAAATCCCCGCAGTCTCATCCCGCTGGAGTTCCGTGATCACCTCCCGCATCGGCCACGCCACCCGCCGCAACAACGCCAACTCACGCTTCACCAGGTGCACCTTCTGCTGAACCCGCACCGACGAACTCTCAAAAATCTCCTTCTCAATCTCCTCCAGCAGATCGCCGTAGCTCTCCAGGATCGGGAAATAGTGATCCACCACCGAATCCAGCATGGCGTACACCAGGTACGATGCGCCATTCACACGCAATCGCGAATGGCCCGCCTTCTGCAACCGCTGCCGGATGGGATCCCAGAGGTCCCCCGCCGTTTCCTGGAACGTCAACACCACATCCTTGAACAGGAACAGGCTGACTTGCTCATCCCGCAGCCGCCCCTCCACCATCCGGAGCACACGGACCACCAGGAACAGGCAATGGTCATACGCCTCCACCTTCGGCCGCTGCGGCACCCGCACCACATCCTCCGCCGCCAGCGTGTGGAATCCGAAATGCTCACGGAGGCCATTGACCGTGGACGGCTCAAGTCCTCCCACATTGATCCACCGCACCTGACTCCAACCGGGGCGCTCCTCCTTCAGAAACGCCTGCAGATCCGGCACCTCCCGCTCCACCCCCTGCTCGGACCCGTAGTCAAAACACCGGATCCGGATCTGTCCCGCGCGCGGCGGCTGGCTGGCCTCGCCAACGGACTCGATCCCCGGCGTATCCCCAGGCCGCGCCGGGACCGCCAAGGGGGACCGCCCTCGCGTCAACCCCGCCAGACCGACCGTTGACCCGAGCAGGCGGCCCAGTTTATCGACCCCCTGCGCCAACGGCGCGACCGCCTGGGTCGCCAGTTTCCAGGCCACGGGTTCGTGTCGTTTAGGTGCCTCACTCATCCATCACCCCTCCTCTCAAGGGTCTTCCAACCGAAACTCAAACACAAGATCACACTCCGCGTCCACCAACGTTCCGCCCTGCCGGGCCGGATGGAACGTCGCTTTCGCCACCGCCTCCAACGCCGTCTGATCCAGATCCCTGGAGCCGCTGCTGTGACTGACTCGAGCCTCGTGCGCCGCCCCGACGGCATCCACCCGCACCCGCACCGTCACCCGCCCCTCCTCGCCCCGCCGCCGCGCCGCCAACGGATAGCGCGGCCGCACCACCCCCGCCAGTTCCGGGCGCGCCACCCCCGTCCCCGCACCACCAACCACAGCCCCCCCTCCATCCCCTTGCGCCGTAGAAGACCGCGTCTCTGTCGTCAACTCCACCCACCCGCCCGCCATGCGCGCCGTCGCAGGCCGTAGCGCCGGCACCGGCTCCCGCGCGGGGGCATCCGGCACCGGAATCCCAGGCGCCTCGGGAATCGCATCACTGATGGCGCCCAGCCGCTCCTCGGCAGGCGCCTCCGGACCTTCCGGCGACACCGCGATACGGTCCGCCGCAGAAGGCCCCGGAGACTCACATTCCAATTCGGGAACCACCTCGATCGGCCCCGCCATCCGTTCCGCGGCGCGAAGGCATGGCAGGACGCACACCAGCATCAGGGCCAGACCGTGCGCCCCCGCCGCCAGGACCAACGTCATCAGGAAATGTCGGGTCCGCTTCACCTTAGAACGTCATCTTCACACCACCGTAGCCGGCACGACCCGGAGTCCCGTACCCGAAGACTTCTTCATACTCCTCATCGAGCAGGTTTTCAACCCTGCCGAACACGGTCACGTTCTTGCGGAGTTCATATTCCGCATTGAGATTGGCCAACACGTAACCATCGAGCGTGATCGTTTCATAGGCCGCGTAGTCGATGTCCGTCCGCTCACCCACGTACACCAGACTCGCCGTACCGCGCGCCTTCGCCGTAAAGGCATAGGTGGCATCCAGCGCCGCCTTGTTCCGGGCCCGCCGCGCAAGCACCTCGCCCGTTTCCTGGTTCTCGGTATCCGTGTAGGTGTACGAAGCCCGCACCGTCAGGTCATCCACCGGCCTTGCCGCCACAAACGCTTCCACCCCCTGCGCATCCGCCTTGCCCACGTTGCTGTATTTCGACAACGCAAAATCATAGTCAATCAGGTCCGAGAACTCGTTGCGGAAGAAGGTGGCTCCAACGGTCACCAGGCCATCCAGCAGATCCTGCTCCACACCCGCGTCCCAGCCGCGACTCGTCTCGGGATCAAGATCCGCACTGCCATAGATGGAATACAACTGGAACAGCGATGGCGCCTTGAACCCGGTTCCATAGGACGCCTTGATCCGGGTCCCCGTGCCCGACACCGCATAGACCGGCGCCACCCGCCAGGTGGTCTCCGAACCGAACGCATTGTGGTCATCCACGCGCATCCCAGCCACCGCCGACAGGGGCCCCGCCATGAGATGTTCCTGCACATAAGCGGCCTTGTTGCGCGCCGTGTGCCGGTCAAAGCGGTCAATGTAACCCGCGGCTTCATAGACGGACTGGGCCTCTTCCTCCTCATACTCCAGCCCGGCGGTCACGATGTGGCGCTCACCGATGCGCACGTCGTTCTGCCAGTCCAGTTTCCCGAGCCGGCTATCGAACGCGGAGCTACCCATACTGCTGTAGTCATCCCGGTTGTGATTCACCAGCGCCCCGCCCAGACGTTGCTGCCAGCGCCCATCGAGCAGACTCAACCGGCCGTTGCCACTCAACAGCAACCGGTCCTGTTCGGCACGATCATCCGAATCCACCGGCATCCCATCCAGGAACCCGTCATAGTCACTGTTGGACCGGTTCCAGCGCACCACGGCATCGGCCTCAACGTCGTCCGCAGGCGTCCAGCCAAACCGGCCGGAAAACTCCGTACGGTCATAACCATCCTTCTCCGGATTGCCGTTCTTGGCCGCCGCACTGGAAATGCCGCTGGAATCCTCGCGCGACATGCCCACGGCGAAATGGCCGCGCCCATCGCCGCCGTGAACCTCCATGCGCTCATTCCAGGTATTGAACGATCCGCCTTCAACCTTCACTTCCCCGCCAACCGGCCCCTTCCCCTTCTTGGTGATGATGTTAATCACCCCGCCAATCGCATCAGCCCCGTAAAGCGTACTCTGCGGCCCGCGCAACACCTCGATCCGCTCCACATTCTCAATGGGAATATCCGACAGGTCCGCTCCCCGGCCGGGTTTGACGGGATCGTTCAACTCCACGCCATCCACCAGCACCAGGATCTGTTCCGACTGCGAACCCCGGATATACCCGGACGCCAGCCCCGCACGTCCGCCGCTCTGGGTCACATCCACGCCCGGCACAGTGCGCAGCGCATCCACCAGCGTCACACACTGCCGTTCGCGCAACTGGACGCCATCCAGCACCGTCACGGAACTGCCCACCGTACTGGCCGGCACCGCCACCCGGGTCGCCGTCACCACAATGGGGCCCCCCGTGTTCAGCGCCTCATTCGTCTGTCCCATCGCCAACCCGCCCGCCAGAACCACCGCGCCCACCATCATCCCTCGTCGTGCCTTCATTCTCCGCCACCTTTCTGTCTTGCTGTTTAGGATTCTTCATCAACCCCGTCCCCCGCTCCCTTCAGCCGTGTTCTACGCAAGACCAACGCTCTTTCGACGCCCCAAACAAAAAAACCTTCGATCGCCACAAGCGGGAATCGAAGGTCTGATTTGAAATAGGACACGTCTCACCTTCTCTTCCATCGCGAAAGAGGAACACCGCGGGATCAACCCCACGCGTTCGATGAACATGAAACAAAACGTCTTCTGACTTCCGGCTTCAAACCTACCACCCTGCCTTCCCCCCGTCTTTCGTTGGAAGTGGCCCTTGGGCTTCGTATCCGGTTACAGCGGCGCGACCGCATCCGATTTTCACGGATTTCCGTTCTTGCTTCACGGCTTCTGGTTGCCAAAGAACTGGCGGGACAATACCATACCATGTCGCCAACACAAGACTTGTCTTTGGCCGTCCTCTTCCTTCATCATGCCGCCCATGGAACCGCCAGCACTGCCCCAGAAAGACCAGCAGGCCACATGGGCCCACGCGGCGCCTTTCCTTGCCTGGCTCCTGATCATGATGCTTCCCTTCCCCTCCATCCCCTGGCGTTACACCCTCCAGACCGCCGTCAGCGCCGTCCTCCTCCTGGCCCTCCGGCCCTGGCGCTTCTACAAACCCGCCAACCTGCGGCTCCTGCCCCTGGCCGTCGCCGTCGGCATCGGCGTCTGCCTCATCTGGATCGGCCCGGAATTGCCCTGGATCTACCACTACCCCTACCTCAACGACCTCTACCTCCGCTATGGCATCCGCCCGCTCGGCGTCATCACCGGCGCCGACATCACCCACCCCTCCGCCCCCGAGATCTGCGGCTGGCCCCTGACCCTCGTCCGCCTGGCAGGCTCCAGCCTCGTCATCGCCGCCGCGGAGGAATACTTCTGGCGCGGCTTTATCTACCGCTGGATGATCAACCGCAACTTCCTCGCCGTCCCGGAACGCCCCATCCGCCTCGGCTTCCTCGTGTTGACCGCCATCCTGTTCGGCCTGGAACACGATCGCTGGCTCGTCGGCATCCTCGCCGGCCTGGCCTATGGCGCCCTCTACCTGCGCACACGCGACATCACCACCGCCGTCGTGGCGCACATGACGACCAACTACCTCCTCGGCCTCTACGTCCTCGCCTTCGCCGCCTACCACTTCTGGTGAGCCAGCGCCGCCGGCAACCGGCAGGCCTTGCACCCGCCGCTTCCATTCAGGCAGTAATCGTGGAACACCTGTAGCAACCCCTGCTGCCGCAGGCCTGTCCGGTAAAGATTCGGGTTCTGGTCATGCCCGAACAATGCGTGCGCCATGTGCCGGATAAGCCGGTTGTCATCCTCGGCTGGCAACGCCCGCAACACATCTGCGCCCGGCCAATCCCCTTCCCCGGTGGCCACCAGCCACGGCACAATGGCATTGGTGACCAGTGCCGCCGCACGACCCGGCCCGATCAACGCCACCGACCCGGCCAGGGGCGGCGCACCCAACGCGGTGCGCCGCCCCCAGAACCCCTCACCCCCGATGGCGCCGAGATACTTCACGATTACCCCGCTCAGCGCCCCACTGCCCCCCCTCCATTTCCCGACCTGCTCCGTCAACGGCCGTTCCCCGCAAAATAGTTCCGCCGCCGCCATCAACCTCCGCAACGGATGATTCAGCGGCCTCAAGTTCGACAGCCTCCACTCACACTTGTCCAGCGCCACCCCATCCCACCCGTCTTTCTGCTTCCACCACAGATCCCACACCGACCGGACAAAACGCCGGGCCTCCTCATCCCAATGCGGCGCCGTCTTGCCCGGCAATAACCCCGAGACACCACACAGGAGGGCATAGGCCGCCAGGGCGTCCGGCGTCTCCCGCCGCAGACGCTCCAACGGCACCCGCGTCGCCAGCAACCGGAACGCCTGCCGGTTATGCTTGAACCCCAACCCGCCCATCACCTCCTCATATAAACTCTGCTCCGCCTGCCGCTCCGCCATTTCGGAACGCAGCCGCGCCGCCTTCAACCGTAACCGCTCCATCCCCGCCGCCTCCAACAACGCCACCCGCTGCTCGGGACTCCATGCCGCCAACTCCAGGGCACAAGGCGGATGGGGGTCCGATTCCGAATAGGGATAGGCACTGACATCCAGAGCCTCGAACGAAAACAATGGGTTACGCCGCAGGGCATCCCCCATGGCTATTTCAATCGCGCCCGCCGGCAACCAGCCGTCCGCCGCTCCCGGATAGTAGGTCACATGCGCCACAACCCGCTGGTAACGCGGATCCTTGGAATGACCATGCTGAATCCAGTCGTTCGGCCGGATATGCAGTTCCACATCCCCACGGATCAGGCGCGCACCCGGCTCGATCCGCAACACGGCCTCCAGGAAATCCGGACCCGCCTCAAGGTTCCACCGGCCCGGGTCCTCGACGACCACCCGCTGCCGGTCCAGCGTCGTCAGTTCAGCCGGCCGCCAACGGGAATCGGCCCAGACGCAACGCAAATGCCGCTCGGACCACAGAAAGGAATCGGGTGTGCCGCTCCGCTCGCGCACAACGCCTCCCGATGCCCAGCGCAAAGCGCGATACCGCTCCGCCGCCGCAAACCTTCGCTCTCCCGCACACCGCAAGTACATCCCGGAAAGATAGCACTAGTCCTAGTGCTTATCTAGCATTTACTTAATCGTGCCGGAAACGCCCGCGATCCGGTTATCGCCTGCGCAACGAACCGCTTGCTTCGTACGACGAGCCGCCCGATTTCGCCCCGTGATCATTATATTTGTTTTGCCAACGTCAGCCTTCACTTTCGGCGAGGAACGAGCCGTAAAGTGCGAGGCGTGGTTGAAGCCGTCTTCCTGTATGTTTCTGCATACGCATCCAAAAGGCGTCGGATCATCGTCTGATAGGGAGTCCCATAATGAGCCGCCTCCTCTTTGAAGAACGCAATACTGCGTCGACTGAGACCGATCGTCACCTTCTGGCTGTCCTCTCTGAATGCAAGCTGATCAGGAGACGGCAAGAAGTCTGTGATGATCTTGACCGGCCCAATGGGCTCAGCGGTGTATTTTGTTTTCCTGCTCATAAACTGCTTTTCCTTTCCGCCAGTATCCTGCGCCAATGATACGGATCACGTCATGGCGATACGTAAATCTGACCGTCATAATCCCGTCATCAACCTGGCCGAAGCAGTAGAATCGCTGTTCTGATTGACTGTGCGCCATGTCCTGAGCGAGCACACGCCTCGGATCGGCAAAGGCGAACTGTGCCCTCGAGAAGGGAACGCCATGTTTTCTCAGATTCTCCCTGTCCTTCGCGTCATCCCACTCGAATCAGACCTTTGACATGGTTACATCCTACAAACACACGCCGAGTGCGGCAATATAAGTATACGTATTCGTATATTGCTCCTACGGTCAGCGCTGTGGAACGGCGAGCTTGCGAGCCGTATCCTCCGGCGCCGGGTTCGCCTTTTCTTTAGACCGCAAAGTGGTGAGCACATTTTCAAAGAATCGTCTGCATTCCCCCTTATTCATCTCGTCGTTCTCTATCTCCGGAGGCACAGTCGACATGTTTTGCTCTATCGCTGGGATCACTGACGGATCACCAAGTTCTTGAAGAGCTTTTACTGCAACCATGGACATTGGTGTACCAAACCCGCGTCCGCTCCCCATGTACAAGTAGGGCAATCCGTGTGAATGAGAGTGTGAGACTGAGAGCTGGGTTGAATCCTTGAGAAGGTCCAGAAGCATGGTCTTTACGCCTGGATCTCTCGACCGGCCAAGGGCCAGTATGGCAAAGGCCACGGGTCTTTCCGTGTAGCGGTCATTCCACAACTTGGATTCAACATACCGCTTGAGTGTCTCGTTGGCCTCCGAGTCACCACCGAGGTCGTACACGACTTTGACAATCCAGTCACTATCGCCCAATTTCTTTTTCGCAAGTTCATCGTCCAGAAACTTGAGTTTCTCCCGAAGAAGCGGCAAATACTTTTCTCGATCCACAACCAACAGGTACTTGAGAGCAACCGGATTCCGTTCATTCTCCCAGTGTCGAACAGCCTTTTCCTCGCCCCCTCCCGATTTCATCGTTGCGAGCGCGAGAAAAGCAGTGTCGCGAAACTTCGGCGAGTCAATCAGCACGACAAGCGTGGGTACTGCGGCAGGATCATTCACCGATGCCACCGCCACACACGCCGCACCTGCGGCGCGCGTGGGGCGCCACTGCTTCTTCGGGAACCAGATGAACTTCTCTGCGCGCCACTCGGGCATAAACCATGGCTCCCTGTAGGCTTCGGTTT
>JBIJCW010000188.1:0-4218 GCA_044344495.1 Kiritimatiellia bacterium
CCCCCTCCAATGGGAATTCCCTTGCGAATCCTAATCCGTGCCCCTTGGCCTACCCCCGCCCTCTCTTGCAGCAAGACCGCCGCCCTCATCGCCAGATTGTCACGCGACTCCGGCAACATCACCGCATTCCCTTCAGGAAGCCCCCCCTCCTCACAAACGACATCCAATGACGGGGCAACACTCAGGGTTAATTCATCGCAAAGGGAAATCGGTACCACGAGGCTACGCAAGTCATGATAACCGTCCGGTCGTTTACCGAGAACCTCAAGAAAAAGGTTCACCTTCGCGGGAGCGGAGATAGAAATGGAGTCGGATACTTTCAACATATGGCGCGCCCAAGTATCAAACCGCGCTACCGCTGTCAATCCCGTCCTAGAACCTGATCGGGGCAAACACCGGATACGCCGTCAATTTCTCGCGCCCATGAAGAAACCCCAACTCAATCACAAAGTCGATCTCCTCCACCTTTCCACCCGCCCGCTCAATCAGGCGCGCCGAGGCCAGGGCCGTCCCGCCCGTCGCCAGAAGATCATCCATTAACAACACCTTCTCGCCCGGTTCGAAGGCATCCGTGTGTACCGCGAGTGTCGCCGCTCCATACTCCAACTCATAACTTTCCTCATGGCAGGCGTACGGAAGTTTCCCCTTCTTCCGAATCGGAACCAACCCCGCCTTGAGCCGGTAAGCCACCACCGCCCCGAAAATGAACCCACGGGCGTCTATCGCAGCCACCTTGCTGATCCCCTTGCCGCGATGGCGTTTCACAAATATATCCACCGCCGCCTTGAACAACATCGGATCCTTCAGGATCGGTGTGATATCTTTGAATAGAATTCCAGGTTTCGGAAAATCAGGAACATCACGAATCGCCGACTTCAATTTCCGTATACTCACTGCTCGTCTCCCTTCCACATTTACCCAAGGAGGCACTCACCGCCCCCGGCAAATGCATTTCTCCTGCATTCCATCCTCCTACTCCACAACCATCGTCCGGGGTAACGCCTTCCGTATGCGAAGCATTTCATCGCGTGAAAGCATATTCCCATTCAAGGTCAGCACCTTGAGCGAATCCAGCTTGCCAATCGCCGCCGGCAATCGGGTCAAACGGTTCCCTGCCAAACTGAGCGACTCCAGCCGACTCAACTCGCAAATCGAATCCGGCAGGCTCGAAAGCCGGTTCCGGTCCAGCGCCAGCGTCTTCAATGACGCCAACCCACCCACCGTGACAGGCAGTTCGCGTAACAGATTGTCATCCAGTTGCAGAAGCTCTAAGGTCGAGAGCAGACCAATCGATCCAGGCAACGATGTTACCCGATTCCGCCCAAGACTCAATACCTTCAGTTTCTGAGCAGCACCGATTTCGTCCGGCAGTGCGCTTAATTGGTTGTCATCCATGCACAAAATCTCCAATCCCTCAATCCGGCACAAGGCCGCCGGCATCACCCCAAGACGACACCCGCTCAGACTGAGTCTTCGCAACTGCCTCAACGCCAGCAACTCATCCCCCAGCACTATCGCAGCGTTGTCATCCAGGTACAACTCCTGCACCGTCTCCACGGCAAGCGCCTCTTTTGGCAGGGCGGCAAGGTGCTTCCCTGTCAGATTAAGTTGGGTCATCCCCTCCGCATACCGCACCGTGGGAGCCTTCTTCTCGCGCACCGGCATCACCACCGGCGACGCTCCAGGTGGTGTCCAACACCCAGCCCCCAGCATCACCCCAACCCCGACCACAAACCCAATTCCACAATCTCGCTTCATCATCCTTTTCCTTTCATACGGCCCCACGTGCAAGCCACTATTCATCATTCAACACTCGCGTATTCCTGAACCCGCAACCCTGCCACCCCCTAATGCTGCCCCGGCGCATCTCGAATCACCGTGTCAACCCCTTGTCCCTCTTCCCTTCCGGAATGATCCAGCGTGTAATGCAATCCGCGACTCTCCTTCCGGAGTTGCGCCGACCGGATAATCAATTCCGCCACATCGGCAATATTACGCAATTCCAGAATATCCGGAGTCACTAGGTAGTCGAGGTAATATTGACGGATCTCCTGACGCAGGTTGCGGATCCGCCGCGCCGCCCGGTCCAACCGCTTGTCAGACCTCACAATGCCCACATAATCCCACATACAGGTCCGGACTTCATTCCAATTGTGCTCCAGCACAATGCTTTCATCGCTTGGCACTGCCGCGCCATACTCCCACTCCGGAACCGGTACGCAACTGGCATCGAAACGCGGCACCTCCGCCAAGTGATCCGCCAACTTGGCCGCGCACACCAACGCCTCCAGCAACGAATTGCTCGCCAGCCGGTTGGCTCCGTGCAATCCCGTGCAAGACACCTCGCCACACGCATATAGCCCGTCCATCGCCGTCCTGCCATCCACAGCCGCCTCGACCCCACCGCAAAAATAATGTGCCGCAGGCACCACGGGAATCAGATCACGCGCCATGTCGATTCCCAACGACAGGCACTTGGCGTAGATGTTGGGGAAGCGGTTCATCAGGAAATCGGCGGAATGATGCCGGATATCCAGGAACACACAAGCCGCCCCCTTGAGCTTCATCTCATGGTCAATGGCCCTTGCCACAATGTCCCGCGGCGCCAGGGAACCCCGTTCGTCATAACGCTCCATGAAGGATTTTCCCGCCGCATCCACAAGTAGCGCCCCCTCCCCTCGCACCGCCTCGCTGATCAGGAAGGACTTGGCCTTGGGATGGTACAGGCACGTAGGATGAAACTGGATGAACTCCATATTCTTGATCGGAAGTCCCGCACGCCACGCCATGGCCACACCATCCCCCGTGGCAATATCGGGATTACTCGTATACAGATACACCTTGCCGCCACCACCCGTCGCCAGCACCGTCGCCGATGCCCGGACCGCGAAGATTTCGCCACTGTTCTCGTCCAGCGCATAAACACCCACGCACCGACTATCCGCCCTGCCCGGCTCCGTCTCTCCACCTCGCGCAACCCGCCTGGCCAACCAGCCGGTCGTGATCAGGTCGATCACCATGCAATGATCCATGATACGGATATTCCCCATCGAGTGCGCCTGGGCCAACAAGACCTTCTCGACCGCTTGCCCCGTAATGTCTCCGGCATGCAACACCCGCCGTTGCGAATGCCCACCCTCACGCCCGAGATCGTAGGTGCGCCCCTCCTTGCCTTCGCGCCCCGAGAAATGCAATCCAAACCGCTCAAGCTCCGTAATCCGCTCGGGCCCATTGCTTACAATCTCGCGCACTACGGCTTCGTCGCAAAGCCCGGCCCCGGCCACTAACGTGTCACTGACATGCTGTTCAAAACTATCGTCCGACGCCATTACGCAAGCAATACCACCCTGGGCGTAATTGGTGTTGCTCTCTGCCCGGTCCTTCTTGGTCAACACCAGAACGCGTCCCCGTCGTGAAAGGTGCAAGGCGGACATCAGGCCGGCAATCCCGGTCCCTAAGACAAGATAGTCGCAATCCAGCGTTTTCATGGCTCCCATTTGCGGAATTCTGACATCAAGCCGGTCATCATTCAACCATTTCAATTCAGCTGCAACGTTAATCCTGAATTTCTTGGCGTCGCGGCAACGCGCCGAAATCCACCATGGCAATAAAAAAAGGGCTTACGCCTAAGCGTAAGCCCAGAAAAAAAACCCGGCAACGTGCTACTCTCCCGCAGCTGTTTACTACAGTACCATCGCCGCTGAGGCCCTTCACTTCCGTGTTCGGTATGGGAACGGGTGTTTCCTCCTCGCTATGGTCACCGGGAAAAATGTTAAACAATAGAGATTTGGGTATTCAAACACTCACGACAAAGACATAAGCAAGAAAAAAGTCAAGCCACACGGCTGATTAGTACTGGTCAGCTGAAACCCTCACGGGCCTTACACCTCCAGCCTATCAAGGTCGTAGTCTACAACCTGCCTTTAGCTCCTTGCGGAGGGGAGATCTAATCTTAGAAGAGGCTTGGCGCTTAGATGCTTTCAGCGCTTATCCTTTCCGCACATAGCTACCCAGCGATGCTCCTTGGATGGAACAACTGGAACACCAGAGGTGCGTCATTCCCGGTCCTCTCGTACTAAGGAATGTTTTCTTCAAATCTCCTACGCCCACAGCGGATAAGGACCAAACTGTCTCACGACGTTTTGAACCCAGCTCGCGTACCGCTTTAATTGGCGAACAGCCAAACCCTTGGGACCTTCTCCAGCCCCAGGATGCGAT
>JBIJCW010000041.1:0-14283 GCA_044344495.1 Kiritimatiellia bacterium
TCTTGAACTGGCCGATGGCAAGGTGGTGTTTACCGAGGGCGCTTTGCCGCACGGGGTATCGTTGGTTCGGGACGGCCAGACATATTCTGCGAAATTCGCGGCGCAGGGCGAGCAGGAGGTCACATTTTCCTTTGCTGTGACCGCCGAGCGACAGGGGGAATGGCGCAAGGCGTACTTCACGGCGCCAGGGAGCGTCATCCGTCATCTCAAGATGGTATCCGACCGTGCCGATCTTGAGATGCACTTTGGGAATGCCGTGCAGGTGACAAAGCAGGCGGTGGCGGGCGGCGGGATGGAGTCTGATGTCTTTCTGGCGCCGGGTTCGCCGGTGGATGTGCGGTGGAAGCCGCAGGTCCAGCAACTGGAAGGCGAACTGGCGGTGGCCTGCGATGGGCGGACGGTGGCGGTGGCGGGGGTTGGTGCGTTGAAGATGAACACGGTGTTCACTTACCGGATCATCCAGGGGGTGATGGATTCGGCCACGCTGGCGTTGCCGGAGCAACTGAACGTGACCCAGGTGCTGGGAGAGGATATCCGGGAATGGCGGACGGAGACCACGGCGACGGGGGAGCGGCAGTTGAAGGTGAGTCTTAGTCGGCCGAAGGAGAAGATCTATACATTGCGCATCGAGGGTGAACGGGTGCTGGCGGCGTTTCCCTGCCGGTTTGACATGCCGGTGATCGTGCCGCGCGACGTCATCCGGGCGAGCGGGTTCCTGATGATGGGGACGGATAGTGCCATCAAGTTGCTGGTCGATAAATCGGCGGGATTGAACCAGATCGACGCGGCGTCCTTCCCGAATGTTTCCGAATTTTCGGTGGCGTTGCCGACGCGGTCGGTGCTGGCATATCAATACGCGCATCTGCCGTTCCAGATGCGGATGGCGGCCGAGGACGTGGTGACGGTGCTTACGTCCGACGACCGGGTGATGGTTGCCTACGAAGACAATGGTGTGACGGTGGAGACGGCGCTTGATGTGGACATACGCGAGGCGCCGACGCGGGACCTGGTTCTGGAGACAACGCCGGGATGGTCGGTGGCGCAGGTGCAGGGGGCGGCGGTTGCGGATTACGACGTGCGTGACACCGCGACGAACCGACAGATTCTCGTGACGCTCAAGGAGGCGGCGCTGGGGCATACGTTGCTGACGGTGCGGATGGAGCGGACATGGAACGACGGGTGTGCGGCATTCACGGTGCCGCGGTTGAAGGTTCGGGATGCGCGGTCGGAGCGCGGGTATGTGGTGCTGCGGGCTGAAAAAGGAGTCCGGCTGCGCGAGAGCAAGACCGAAGGGCTGACGGATGTTCACACGGCATCGGTGCCGTTCCGGATGCCGGATGCGCAGCGGGCCTACCGGTTCAAGGATCCGGGTTGGGGTTTGCAGGTACTGGTCGAGCAGGCGGATGCGGCGATCCATGCGGAAATGTTCCATCTGGTGTCGGTTGGCGATGGGGCGCTTTACGGCAGTGTGACGTTGACGTGCCGGATCGAGGGGGCCCCGGTGCGGCGTTTTGTGATCAAGGTGCCGACCACCTACCAGAACGTGGATTTCACGGGTCGGGATATCCGGGGGTGGGAACGGGAGGGTGATCTGGTGACGGTGTCGTTACAGGAGAAGGTGCTGGGGGACTATACGTTGCTGATGACCTATGACCAGCCGTTTGCCTATGAGGGGGCGGAGTTGACGGCGGGCGGTGTGGAGGCGGTGAATGCCGCCAGCGAAGTCGGGTATGTGGCCATTGCGGGGCCGGCCAGCCTGTCGTTCCAGCCGGAGTCGCAGCGGGATCCCGTTGTCATTCCGATTGCGGCGGAGGAGTTGCCGCGGGAGTATGCGTTGCTGGTCAATGACCCGGTGCTCAAGGCGTACAAGAGTGTGGGGGTGCCGCATGTGATCAGGATGGCGGTGCGGCGTATTGGGACGCAGGCGTTGCTGGATCATGTGGCGGACCACATTGTATTCCAAACCCGGATCAGCCGGGATGGCGAGGCGGTGACCGAGGCCACCTACTATGTGAAGAACACGGCGCAACAATTCCTGGGGGTGACGTTGCCCGCGAAGGCGGCGTTGTGGTCGGCCAAGGTGGATGGCGAGGTTGTGCGTGTGCTGGATGACGGGAAGGGGATGTTGCTGGTTCCCATGAAGCGGTTACTGGATGCCAATACGCCGTTACGTGTGGATCTGACGTATGCCGAGGGGTATCCGAAGATGAAGTGGTTCTCGTCGCACACCTTCCGGTCGCCTGTCTCGCTGGCGCAGTCGGTATTTGCGCGTTGGGTGCTGACGGGGCCGGATAAGCTTTCGCTCCTGCCATCGGGCGGGAACATGGCGCCGCCCGCGATGGGGGGGGTTGGGTTGACGGCGGTGTGCCAGGCGTCGTGGCGGATCCTGGCGGCGGTGTGGCAGCGGGCAACGGCCACGCTGGTGGTTGGGGTGATTTTTGTTTTGGTGACGATCGGGTGTGCGTATGGAATCGGCCGCAAAGGCATGGGGTCCGTGACTGGATGGGGGTTGATCGTGCTGGCATTGGCCATGGGGGTGGTTACCTGTCTGGTTGTGTTTGCCGAGGTCCACCAGGTCGCCAGGGCGGTTCAGGCGGTTACGCAGGGGGGAGGGGGCGTGTCGCGGCAGGTTGAGTTCACCAAGTCGGTGAGTTTGTCCGACCGCGAGTTGGCGGTTCAGGTGCGTGTGGTGCCCGATTGGATGGGGGGGAGCGGCGGGATGGTGCGGTTGTTACTGGGCGGGCTTGCCGGTGCATTGATCACGGTTGGCGCGTTGTTGCGCAAGCAGAGGCCGTTATGGGTGGCGCTGGGATTGACGGTGACGCTGTGGGGCTTGGCGGTCATTCCGGTGGTGGTGAATGTGGCGGCGGCGGGGTTATTGATCGCGGTGCCGCTGGCCTTCTGGCTGGCGCTGTTGCGAGGCTTCCACCGTCAAGGTCAGGCAAATCGTCCGCAGGTTGCGGGACGGGCGGCGCGTGAGGACGGGGAGGAAGAAGATCGTCTGCCGCCGCCTTTTACGTCGGTTTCCGAGGGTTCGGGAAGTGGACAGGCGGCCGGGACGGAGGGAGGAATCCGGGTGGGGATGCTGGCGGTGCTGGCGGTGTTGGCGGCGGCGCCTTGTCTGGCCTGGCCATGGGGCCGGACGGAGACGAAGGTGATGCCGGCGACGGCGAGTGAGATCCGGTCCGTGGAGATGCAGGTTGAGGCGCCGGATCCGTTGCGTGAACGCGAGGGGATTGCCAAGATAGACATCACGCTGAAAATCGATGCGGCGCGGCCGGTGAGTTTCCGGGTGTTCCCGCCGAACATGGTGTTAACGGCCTCGTCGTTGGATTCGCGCTGGTCCAGCCTGGTGGCGGACACGAACGGGTATACGGTGTCGTTGCTGACGGCAGGGCGACGTGACCTCAAATTCTCGGGGATTGCGACGGTGAATGGAAGCAGCGGGGTTTGGCGGTTGCCGGTTGCGTTGCCGCCGCACCTGAAGAACGCGGTGAAGTTGACGGTACCCGTCGGCGGATGGGCTGTGAGTGCGCGGGAGGCGGCGCGGTTTGATGTGAGCGATCGCGACGGACGGACCACGGCCACGATGATGTTGTATGACGGGCGGGATACGGAAATCCTGTGGCAACCGCGTGAGCGCGCGACCAAGTTGGAGCGGGCGCTGTTCTATTGCGATTTGCAGACCCATGCTGCGGTTTCGCCCGGCCTGGTGAACATGACCCACGTGGCGCGTTACCAGATTGCGCAGGGCGAAATCCAGTCGTTACGCTACCGGATACCGGAGGGGAGCAGTGTGACGGCGGTGGAGGCACCGGGGTTGGTGACGTGGCGGTTTGATGTGGATACGCGAATGGTCGAGGCGATGCTGGACAAGCCCGTGAGCGGCGATCTGACGGTGACGCTGACGACGCAGATGGCGCGGGAAGGGCTGCCGTACGACGTGGTGATCATGGTGCCCGGTGTGGAGGGGTGCGCCCGGCAGCGGGGCAGTCTCGCCCTGTCGTCGGGAAATGGCGTTCAGTTGCGTGTTGACGAGGCGACGCTGAAGGGTGTCAGCCGGATGAACGTGAGCGACTTCTCGAAGGACAGTTCGCCGGTATTGCAGCGGCGGACGTACAGCGGGTTGCCCGAGATCAAGATGGCGTACCGGTATCATGAGTTGCCGGTGTCGGTGATGGTAAAGGCGGAACAAGTGCTGCCGGAAGTGCGCGTGTCGGAAGAGGCTGGCCTTGATATCTCCGACGAGCGGCTGGTGTTGACGTCGCGGTTGGCGGTGACGATCAATCGTGCCGGCGTGTTCGATCTGCGGCTTGATCTGCCTGAACGTTTCGACATTGAGACGCTGACGGGTGATGATGTGAGCCACTGGGACGAAGTCAAGGAAGGCGGGCGCGGGGTGGTCATCCACTTCAACAAGCAGGCGTTGGGTGTACGGAACATCAATGTGGTTCTGGGGCGGATAGAGAAGGGGGTTGAAACGCTGATCAAGGTGCCGCGGATCGGGGTGCGTGACGCGGTCAAGCATGTGGGGACGTTGGCGGTGTCGGGCGAGCGGGGGGTGCGGTTCCTGACGCATGAGCGCGACGGGGTGAGCGAAGTGCATCCGAAGGAGTTGGGGATTGAGCAGCCGGGATACCTGGCCTACAGGCTGTTGCGGCCCGACTGGTCGGTGACGCTCAAGACCGAGACGCTGGCGCCGGTGGTGCGTGCCGATGTGCTCCAGCGGGTGGAGATCTCCGAAGGGATGATCCACGGGCGTTGTTTTGTGCAGTACAAGATTGACCAGGCGGGCGTGAAGGTATTCCGGTTCAAGAGTCCGGCCAAGGGGGTGTCGCTGACAGTGGCTGGGCGGAGCATCGCCAAGGTGAGTGAGGTGGACAAGGCCCAGGGGGTATGGGAGGTGGAGTTACAAGGCAAGGTGGAGAACCGGTACCAGCTGGATGTGAGTTATCAGCAGCCGGTGGATCCGAAGGCGGCCAAAATGACGGTGATTCCGGTGCAGACGGTAGGGGCCGACTCACAGAAGGGATACATGGCGGTGTTTGCGGCGGGGCGGTTGCAGGTGAAGCCGACCGAGGTGCCCAACGGGTTATATCCGGATGATGCGCGAAGTGTGCCGGGTACATTCGGGGCCGGGGATCTTTCGGATGCGATCCTGTGTTACCGGACGACGCGGGAGGATTACGTGCTGAATTTGTCGGTGGTGCGGCATGATTCGGCCGAGATGCTGCCGGCGCGGGTGAATTCGGTGCGGTTGACCACGGTCGAGTCGGAGGACGGGCAGCGGGTGACGCGGGTTGAAGTCCAGATGAAGACCGGGAGCCTGCGGGCGTTGGAGGCAACGTTGCCGGAAGGATCGGTGGTGTGGTCGGTGTTTGTCAACGGTGCCGCCGTGATGCCGCTCAAGGCTGACGGGAAACTGCTGGTTCCCTTGGAATCGGCGAGGATGTCCAGCGAGGCGGGAGTGGAGTTGACGTATGCGACGCCGGCGGGCAAGGAGCAGTGGTTTGGGCGCCAGCGTCTGGACGGGCCGAAGTTCAACGTGCCGTTGACCGATGTGAGGTGGGATGTGTACTTGCCGTCGGATTACCGGTACCACGGGTTTGGTGGGACGCTGTTGTACAAGCCTGAATGGCACCAGGACGGGGTGGTGGTCTACAACTATGAGCAGGAGACCCGCGATGCGCTTTTCAAGTACAATGCGCGGGCCGAGGAAGTGCTCAAGAAGGGGGAGAGCCTCTGGAAGGAAGGCAAGCAGGCACAGGCCAAGCAGGCGTTGAAGGAGGCCGTGGTGTTCTCGCAAGGGCAGCAGGGGCTCAATGAGGACGCCCGGATTCAGTACCGGAACCTGATGCGGCAGCAGGCGGTGGTTGGTTTCGCCAGCAGGCGTTCGGTGCTCAAGAAATCGCGCAATGTGCAGGAGGATGACGACGGCAACATGCCGCAGGCGGTTCATGTTGAGGGGCAGCCGGATGTCCAGCAGGTCCAGCAGGGGCAGTGGACGGCGGACTATGGGCGGCAGGTGGAACGGCAGATGGATGCAAAGGACATTGGCAGTCTGAATCTGGTGGCAGACAAGTTGCTGGAGCAGCAGGCGGCAGCCCAGGTTCGGGCGAATCCGATCCGGATCACGATGCCGATTCTCGGCCAGCATCTGGCGTTCTACCGGGAACTGCAGATTCATCCGGAGAGTGAGATGACCATTGACTTCAAGGCTTCCAGTGCCCGGTGGGGCCGGATGCTGGCGTCGGCGGCGGCCGGGATAGCGGTGTTTGTGGTGCTGTTGGTGGCGATGCGGATGTGGGGTTGGAGGGGCGGGCGTGCGGGGGTGTGAACGGTGAACGGTGGTTCGATCAAACACGGGAAGGGTTGTATGGGTGCGTATTCTGGCTTTGGCCAGTCTGGATAAGCTCCTGGAACCTGAGGGACGGGGTTAGCGGCCCAGGATCAGGCCGGCGAGGGAAAAGTAGATGGCGATGGTGAATACATCCGCTACGGCGAGGGTAACCGGGCCGGAGGCCACCCGGAGATCGAGGCGCAGGCGGTGCAGGAGAACGGGAATACTGACCCCGAGGAAAGAGGCCGTCAACAACGAGGTCATAATACCGCCTGCAATCACGATGCCCGCCGCCGGGTTGTGTTTCCACGCTACGGCGATGCTGCCGACAATGGCTCCGGAGGCGATGCCCAGGAGAAACGTCCGGCTCAGTTCGCGTTTCAGCGTTTTCCAATACCAGGAGCCGTCGGGGCTTTCGTGGTGAATGGAATGGGTGGTCATCGCCATGGTTTGCATGGAGACACTCTCCCCAAGGGCCAGCACCGGCGTCAGGAAGAAGGCCAGGATGAGACTCTTCGCCAGGGTGACATCAAATAGTCCGACCATGACGGCGCACACTGTTCCACTGATGATGGTTGCGAGTAGCCAGGGGAAGCGGTAGCGGAAGACGCTCCAGGCGGACTTGCTCCGGGCTTCGGCGACGCGGACGCCGAGGGTTTCAAAGATGCTGTGGAGTTGTTCGCGTTCCTCGATATCGAACATCTCCTTGGCAAACAGGCCGACGTCGACGATGCCCACGATACGCTTCTCGCCATCCACAACGGGGAAGGCCAGGAACTTGTGCAGGACGAAGAACTCGCAGGCGTCGAGCAGTGAAAAGGAAACCGGAATGGCGACCACGTTTTCCGTCATGATCGATCGGACGCGCGCATCCAACGGCGAGGTCAGCAGCTTCCTTGTCTGCAATACACCGATCAGGCGGCCGTTTTCGTCGACCACATAGAAATAGACGAGGGATCCATCCCTGGCTGCCGAGCGGATGCTGTCGAGTGCCTCCTGGACGGTCTGGTGCGCGTCAAGGGCCATGAAATCCGTCCGGGCGTGTTGCATGACCGGATCATCGAGATTGTCCATCGGTGTCATCGTTGCAGTTCCGGGGGTGAGGGGGCCAGGGTTGGTTAATCGCTGTCGGCATCCTTGAGCGCGCCCAATTGGTCGATCAGGGCGGCGCCGATGGGGTCGATCTTCTTGCCCTCCAGGATTTTGGTGACGATGGCCTTGGTATCGCTGGCGAAGTCGCCACGGAGTATCCACTTCAGGAATCCCGGGTCATTGCGGGCGAGGGTACTTACTTTTTCGCCCTTCTTCTTGCCGAAATTGATGGCGATTTCGCCGTCGACCCAGCGCAGTTTGCCGTCGCGGTCGACCCAGCTGGGGTCGCGCAAGTCGCAGTATTTGGCCAGTTCGTCCATGGAGGCGGGCAAGTCGCTATAGCGTTCGAGCTGGCCTTCGAGGACGCGGACGGTGGCGAGGGCGTCGGCCTCGGCCTGGTGTCCGTCGAGGAAGAGTTCATTGCAGTAGAAGGCGAGGGCGGCCTTGAGGTCACGCGGTTCCCGCTTGTGGTAGATCCGCTGGGAGTCGATGACGCGGCGGCTGGAGACGTCGAAGGCGACGCCGGTGCGGAGGAACTCCTCGATGAGCATGGGGATATCGAAGCGGATGACGTTGTAGCCGGCAAGGTCGCTGCCTTCGAGGAGTTGCAGGATCTTGGGGGCGAGTTCCTTGAAGGTGGGGGCCCCGGCGACTTTTTCGTTGGTGATGCCGTGGATGGCGATGGCCTCGGACGGGATGGTGATGCCGGGGTTGATGAGGAAGGTGTGGATTTCACGCTCGCCCTTGGGGGGGAGGAGTTTGATCAAGGAGAGTTCGATAATGCGGTCGGCGCGGGGGTTGGTGCCCGTCGCCTCGATATCAAAGACCGTCAAAGGCCGTTCCAGATTCCATTTATGCATGAGTTTCTCCACAAGTTGGGCAACCATAGCGCAGATGGGGAGGAAAAGAAACTCAGATTCCGGATGGGGGTGGGTGTGGCACGGGTTCCTTGCGCGGGGAAACGTGTGCCACAAGGTGGATGGAGAAGTGCGTCCTTCGCCTTTTTGGGTAAAAAAAGCGGTGTCTTGTGCGAGGGGTCGCGGTGTGGTATGGTATATTCCCCTTTGCGGGAAGGAGACTTATGCAGACACAGCAGCACATGGCGACCATCGGCGAAGATCAATTTGAAGAGTGGTTTCTGGCGGGGCTTTCCGCCGAAGCGATTCCGGTGGACGATATGCTGGCGGCGCTAGGCGAACTGCGGGTGGCGGGGAAGGCGGCGCAGGCGGATAGTTGGGCTGAACTGCTTGAGGAATCGCTGGTTGAGCGCGGGGATGCCGGGGCACTGGTCCTTGTGCTGAAGTTCAGGGCGCACTCGCGCGAGGCCGATCCGGCTTTCCGGCAACTTGTGGAGAAGCGCCTGAACTGGATATACCGGAATGACCCGCTGAGGAAGAAATTTGTTGCGAACGCCGGTTTCGGGAAGACCGTGGCGCTGATGGAATGTTTCCGGCGCTTTGAAACCCTGATGAACCTGCGCGAGGGGGTCATGGCGATGGACAAGACCTGGGGGATCGGGCGCGTCAAGTCGGTTGACGGTTTTTATGAGCGGGTGGCGATTGATTTCGTGCGGAAGCATGGGCACGAGATGAGCATGGCGTATGCAGCCGAGGCGCTGCAATTTGTGGGTGAGGATCATCTCCAGGCGCGGCATTACCAGGATCCGGCGGGGCTGCAGGCGTTGGTGGTGTCCAATCCGGCGGAAGTGGTCAAGATTACGTTGCGCAGTTACGGGCCGCTACCCGTGCCGATCCTGCAGGAAACCCTGACGAACGGAATTGTGAAACAGGAGAACTGGAAGGGGTTCTGGGACTCGGCCCGAAAGGCGTTGAAGGAGGATCCCCTGGTGGTGATCCCGCCCAAACGGAATGATCCGGTGTCCCTGCTGGACCGCGAAGTGACGTACGATGCCCGGTGGTTCGAGGGGTTGGCCAAGGAGCGCACCTGCGAAGGGGTGCTGGGCCGGCTTGAGGAATTGCAGTCCAGTTTGAGCGTGGAGGATGTGGACAGTTCGGGGCGGCGGACGATTGGGGACAGGCTCTCCTTTCTCCTGCGCGGGTTTGGCGACACGGATCTGTCGGTCCGGGTCCAGGTGGCGATGGCGGCCTGTCAGTGGAAGGTTCCCGAGGAGTCGGTCAGTTGGACGAATGAAATTGGAGAATTACTGGAGCCGGCGACGCTATTGGCGGCATCGACGCAACTCAGCGGGCGGAAGTTGGAGCAGTTTCTGGGGATGGTGGCCGAGTATGATGCCGAGCGGGTCAAGGGGGTGATTGTCGGGTTGTTGCCGCGGGTGTCGCTGAACGTGTTGAACGTATTCATGGAGTTCATGGCCGGGCAGGGGGCGGATACGGCCTGTGCGGGGGTTTTCCGGGAGGAACTTGGACGGCGCAAGGCTGGGGTCGAGATGGTGTTCTGGCTGGCCAAGCGTCCGGAGAAGTTGGTGGAGTGGCAACTGGGGACCTTGGGGGACCTGATGTTTCATGTGCTGCCGCTGTTCGAGAAGACGTACATGTTTGACCGTCTGAAAGCGGCCAATCAGTTGTCGGAACTGGTGCAGCAGCGGAAGTGGCTGGAAGTCTGCGTGGAGAGCATGAATGAAGTGCAGCGCACCAGCCTGATCCGGGCGTTACGGGCGATCATGGGGCGAACCTCGCTGGATACCCAGGCGATGATCGGTCGCATCTGTGTGAGTTATCCGGAACTGGCCAAACTGCTGGAGGAGCCCAAGGAGGATGCGAATGCGGGGCAGGGCGGATTAACCTCATGGCGATCCTACCAGGAACGGCAGCGGCAGTTGGACAAGTTGATCAACGAGGATATTCCCAAGAACAGCCACGATATCGGGGTGGCCCGGAGTTACGGGGATCTGAGGGAGAACTTTGAATATAAGACGGCGAAGGAGCAGCAGGGAATCCTGATGCGGCGGCGAGCGGAATGGGAGCAGGACTTGAACCGGGTGAAGGGCACCGATTTCAGCAGTTGCCCGACGGACGTGGCCGGTATGGGGACCATGGTCAGCCTGCGTTATGGCGATGGCTCCCCGCAGGTCTTTTATGTGATGGGCGAATGGGACCAGGAGCCGGCACGGGGGATCATCGCGTGCAGCAGCAAGATGGGGAAAGTGTTGACCGGCCACCGGAAGGGTGATGAACTGCTGGTGCCGGGCGAGGCGGGCGATGTTGCATGCCAGGTGGTTGAGGTGGCGGCGTTGCCGGATGACATCCTGGCGTGGGCGAATCAACTGTCCTGATGAGGGAGACGGGAAGGCAGCATGGAGCATCACAAGATACTCGTGGTGGATGACGACCCGTTGATCTGCAGAACGCTGGTGGATCTGCTCAAGGTTCAGGACTATGCGGTTGAGGCGGTGGAAGACGGGCCACTGGCGCTGGCGTCTTTTGCCAGGCAGCGTCCGGATCTTGTACTGTTGGACCTGATCATGCCGGATATGGACGGGTATGAGGTGGCGCGTCGCCTTCGGGCGGACCCCGCGGGGATTCGCATGGCCATCGTGATGATCACCGGCCGGGATATTTCCGTGGAAAAGACCAAGGCGTTGGAGGCCGGAGCGGACGACATTCTGAGCAAACCCATCTGCATTCCGGAGTTGCTGGCGCGCGTGAGGACGACGTTAAGCGCCAAAGACCACCGCGACCGGTTGGAGAACGAGCGCGCGTTCCTGGAGAAGGAAGTGGCGAACCAGACGGCGGCGTTGCGGGCGGCGTTGGCGGAATCCTCGGCAGCGGCGGCGGAGATTATTCACCGATTGGCCCGGGCGGCGGAATTCAGGGACGACAATACGGGGGCGCACATTGAGCGGGTGAGCCGTTATGCCGAGGTGATTGCCGAGGCGATGGGGATGGAGCCGGAGGCGTGCCGGTTGATGCGGCTGGCGGCGACGATGCATGATGTCGGGAAGATCGGTGTGCCGGATGACATTCTGCGCAAGCCGGAGTCGCTGACACCGCAGGAGCGGGAGATCATGGAGCACCATACCCATATCGGGGGCCAGATCCTGCATGGGTCCTCGATTGAGTTGATCCGGTTGGCGGCGACGATTGCCGCGGCGCATCATGAACGATGGGATGGGCAGGGTTATCCGGCGCGGCTCCGCGGGAAAGCCGTGCCCTTGCCGGCGCGGATCGTGGCGGTGGCGGATGCGCTGGATGCGATGACCTCGACGCGACCCTACCATCGGGGGATGAGCATGGATGAGGCGTTCAAAGAAATCGCGGCGATGTCGGGGGTGCAATTTGATCCCGACGTGGTTGCGACATGTCTGGCGATGCGGGAGCGATTGATAGCCATCCTGACGGCCTATCCCCGCCAAGGGTGAGGCGGGCAAAATAGCCGATGAAAATGCTGGACGCGGGCAGCGGTCTCAGGTAGATTGCGCCGCTATTTTATTCCGATGAAGGGAAGGAATGCGATGCCGAAGAAAAAGACCAAGAAGATGACCGCCAAGCGGGTCAGGGTGACCGCCTCGGGTAAACTCAAGTATTCTCGCCCTGGCAAGGGACACCTGTTGAGTTCGAAGAGCAGGAAGCGCAAACGTAATTTGCGCCGGGGCAAGATGGTCAATGATTCTGACCAGAAACGCATCAAGGAAATGATCTGATCGAATTGAAAGGAAAGAACGATGCCCAGAGCAACCAATGCGCCCGCGTCCCGCAAGCGACGCAATACGAGACTTAAGAGTGCCCGCGGATTTCGCGGATCACGCAGCAAGCTGTTCCGCCAGGCGACCGAGGCGGTGGACCGCGCCATGAAACTGGCGTATATCCACCGGAAGGATCGCAAGGGTGAGTTCCGGCGGTTATGGACGGTGCGTGTGTCGGCGGCCTGCCGCGAGCAGGGCGTGCCTTACAGCCGTTTCATCGCAGGTCTGACGAAGGTTGGAATTACGTTGAACCGGAAGATGCTGTCTGAGATTGCATTTCATGATCCGGCCGGGTTCGTGCAGATTGTGGAAATGGCCAAGAAGGGGTTGGCGGTTTAGGCGGCGATTTCTCCAGCGAGATGACAAGGGCCGGCAGGAATGCCGGCCTTTTTTATTGGGCGAGCAGGCAGGAGTGGGAAAGCGGCGTCGCGGGAGCTCCGCCCTCCAGGAGGGGGTGCGGGAACTCCACGCTCCAGGGTGATGTCCGGGCGAATGGTTGGATTAGGTGGTTTTCCGGGCGGCGACTGTGGCTTTGAGGCCGGCGGCCAGGGTGCTGGTGGGGGTGAAACCGGCTGCGTGGAGTTTTCCGATATCCGCGAGGGAGTGTTTGACGTCGCCGGCGCGTTCCGGGGCATGGCGGATTTCGGAATGTGAGCCCACGAGGACGCAGATGGTTTTGGCAAGGTCATTGATGGTGATCCGCTGGCCGTAGGCAACGTTAAAGACGCCGGTTTCGGGGGAAGTCGTGGCGAAGAAGACGTTGGCGGCGACGATATCCTTGACGTAGATGAAATCCCGTGTTTGTTCGCCATCGCCGTAAATGGTGATCGGTTCGTTACGGACCGCCTTGTCCAGAAAGATCGGGACGGCGGCAGCATACTGGCTTTTGGGGTCCTGACGGGGGCCGAAGACGTTGAAATAGCGCAGGCAGGTGGTGGCAAGGCGGCCTTCGCGTGTGAACAGGTGACAGTAGAATTCGCCGTCGAGTTTGGTAATGGCGTAGGGGCTTTGCGGCGCGGGGAGGGTGGTTTCGACCTTTGGGGAGATGGGATTGTCGCCATAGATGGCGGCCGAGGTACTGAAGGTAAGTTTCCTGACGCCGGCGCGGGCAGCTTCCTCAAGAACAATCAGGGTGCCGGTGGTGTTCAGTTCAGTGCATCCGACGGGGTTTTGCATGGATTCCGGAACGCTGATCATGGCGGCGAGGTGGAAGACGTAGTCCACGCCGGTCATGGCTTGGCGGACGAGAGGCCGATCCAGGATAGATCCTTCGATGAAGTCGCAGGTGAATCCGTTGAGATTGTGGCGGTGGCCGGAGCGCAGGTTATCCAGCACACGGATATCGGCTTTGCCCTGGAAGTGTTCGACAAGATGACTGCCGATGAATCCAGCTCCGCCAGTGACGAGAATGCGCATAGGAATGCCTCTTTCCTTGGTTGCCCGCTATTATAGACCTGGTCGGGATGAGTGCAACTTCACAGATGATGCCCAATGGTGAGGATGATTCTCTTCAAGTTACGGTCCGACCCCGTCGCGGGCAGGGGAATGTCGAGACGTGACCCCGATGGGACTGTGTGAAAAGTGAAGACGTGACCCTGGATGGCTAGTGACCCTGGATGGCTAGTCCGGCAACGTAGCCGTCTTCGGACCCTCGCCAAAGTGACTCGCTCCCTTGTGCTGCTGGGCATATATAAAGGCCGTCTGCCTGGCTAGTTCGCGAAAATAGCCAGGATGATTCCGGCGGCCACCACGGACCCGATCTGGCCGGCAACATTGGCGCCGAGGGCGTGCATCAGGAGGAAGTTGTGGGGATCCGCCTCCAGCCCGAGCTTGTTGGACACACGAGCCGCCATGGGAAACGCCGATACGCCGGCCGACCCGATCAGCGGATTGACCGGGTTAGTCTTGGAGAACACGTTCATCAGCTTGGCGCACAGCACTCCACCCGCCGTCCCCAGCGAAAACGCCAGCAGCCCCAGCACCAGAATGCCCAGCGTATTGATCTGCATGAACTTATCCGCTGCCATCTGCATGCCCACCCCCAAGCCCAGGAAAACGGTGGCGATGTTCATGAGCTCATTCTGCAGGGTCTTGGAAATGCGCTCAATCACTCCGCTCTCCTTGATGAAATTGCCGAAGGCAAAGCAGCCCATCAAGGGCAGGGCGGAAGGGAGGAACAACGCGCACA
>JBIJCW010000190.1:0-4193 GCA_044344495.1 Kiritimatiellia bacterium
ATAGAGCCGAACCGCTCGAAAATCCGCATCAGCGACTCACTCGTCTGACTCCCATCATACGACATGGCAATTCCGTCGAGTCCGCGCCCGACAGCACCGAAAGAAGTTGCGATCATCTCGCTCCGCCAGTTGTGGCTCCAGTAGGCACCGGTGATCTTCTGCTTGGCCTGGTTACCCATTCCCAGCAAGGCCGGGATGCGGAAGTTACCCCAGGGAGGAATACAGTAGTCGGTGTAGTCGATAGAACTGCGATGCGACATTCCCATCCAGGCCGTCGGCGAATACTTGTCTCCTGCCTCACCGATCCAGAACGACGGCTTATGATTGTACATGGTCATGCCGGGTCGCATCTGGTTGACATCGAGCATCCACTGCTCAAAGGACCACGGCAGGATCTGACTCCACTCGCGACCTCCGACCCACTCGTTCAAATTCTTCTTCTGAGGTTCCGTAAGTTTCGTCTGATCGATCTTCTCCATGGCTTTTCCGAAACGCGTTCCGGCCCAGACATCCGACGCCTTGCCACGCCGCCCGCCATCTCCATCGGCCGGCTGCGACGATTCGTAAAACCCGTACCGGGTGGCGTACCACCCGAAAGCGAACCCGTCGAGACCGGGGAAATCGGCGCGGGCCTGCACATAGAGCGCCATACGCCGCCTCAACTCCGCCAGATTTTCCGGCAGCGTGTGTTTCGGATTCTGATCTTCGCACGACAGCATGGTTGGATACGGCGGAGCCGCACGCATCCCCATCGCCGCGATGGCCATGAACTGACGATCCTCCAATTCCGGCTTGGCGAAGGACTCCTTTGCCGGACCGAAGGGGGTATTGGCATACGCAGCCAACACACCATCAAGCGAGCCGTCACCGTCACGCATGAAAGGAGCCAGCCCGACCCCTTCTGGCATATGGTTCACATACGAGGTTATCGGCGACCCCGGATATATCGCGGCTGGCGGCATAACGGGCCGGAACGAGTAGAGTTCAAAATCACTCAGCGGCTCGCGTTGACAAATGCGGAATGTGAACGGATAACCGGCCACGCCCTCCGCATCAACCACAGCCGTGTACTCGCCCGGTGCCAGAGCAGAGGTGTCAACAACAAGGCGCCCGTTCACAGCAGCCGCATCACGACGGTCGGCGGGAACGACAATCTTGCCGATAGGCGCATCAAGCCCGACACCGCGCAACCGGACCGGCCACTCGGCAGCCGTGGCAACCTTGACGTCCCTGCGGGCAAGCCAGAGAAGATCGAAGCTGTCCCCACGCCTGAACAACGCGCGATTCTTGAACGTGAACAGAGAAATACCGGCAGACGCCTTATCACCAATCATCGTCATACCAAGCGTCATGCCTTTCAAAAGACCAGCGCCATCGCCGACAACACGCAACCGCCATAGCCCTGGCGCCGATGGCAGACTGCCCGTAAAGACCCCGGCCGCACCTGTCAAATCCATGGTTCCGCCAGCCGCACCACCTGAGACAGACTCAAGCTGCACCTTCAATGCCGCCGGAACGGCCACCTTGCCCGCAAGCGAGATGATCCTGCACGACCACTGTGCGCCGGGTTTGTTCAAAAGGGACATCGTTTCAACAGACCAGCACGCGGAACCGGGCACATCCCAGACAATGTGTCTGCACGGCCACCGCTCATCAGGCGAAGTCAGTCTTGCGGTCAAACCACCAAGCTGCACCTCGACAAAGCCAGAGGCAGGAATAGGAAGCCACGCAGACCCGACGTTCTCCCCCGACGATACAACGCCGCCTTTAACCTTTTCCGACTTTCCGCCTTCCGTCTTCACGCTGCTTTCGGCTATCTTGAGCCCCTCATTACCAATCACCGACGCAGCCCCGCAGGATATCTTGACTTCGCCCGGCGTCCCGAGCCAGGTCACCCCTAGCGGCACCGTGGCGGCGGCACCGGTGGCGGACGCCGCCTTGACCGGGCGGATCAGAACGATTCCGCTCCCGTCTTTGCAAAGGGCCTTCCCCGCCGTCTCCGCCGCCAGTTTGACACGCCCGTCGGCATCCAGCTCGAACTTCACACCGTTGACCTCGTAGCCATTCCCGGAGGCCGAAGCCGGCAGATAGAGGGCAAAGCGCCGGAACCCGGCCTTCAGGGAGGACCCTCCCTCCGCAAGGTTCACCTTGTCGTAATCGGCGAACACATCCTCAAGGCCGCCCAGCAGTGATGTGGCCCCGTACGACCACTGCAGGGGCGCGGACACCGAACGGGCTCCCTCGATCGTCTTGACCGTAACGGGATGGCAGACCACCTCGATGCGGCGGGTCCTGGCGTCAATGCGCAACCGGGGGTCGCTCGTGGCCGGCGTTCCGTCCGCGGCTATCGTGAATTCCAGGCCAAAGGGCTGGATCACGTGCCGGCCCGGCGCCAGGCTGAGCGTTACCGAGGCGCTTCGGTTGAAGTTGTAGGCCGTCAGGTCGTCCGCCCCCACGCCCTCCTCCAAGGCGAACGTCTTGTCCAACTGGGCGTCCGCCGCATTGGCTGACGACGCTGTGCCGCCGCCTCCCATCGCCTTCGCCATGAGGTTCTGCTCCCCGGAGTGGTAGTCGAGCATGGGCGTATCATCGACCTTCATGGTGAACGGCCACGAGGCGACGCCCCACCCGCCGAAGGGCGATTTCCACAGTGACTGTCGCGACCGGACAGAAACCATCTTGCCATCGACGGGGGTCACCAATTCGATCGTGACACTGGCGGCCGGTGCCGGTCCCGCCCAGGCCAGCATTCCCAACACCAGTACGCCGAGAGTTACCACCAGCCTGTTCATTCCTCGCTTCATGCGGCGTTCTCCTTATTGATCGACAAAACCTAGTCCAGAGTGTTCCTCATCAAGCGGGTCAATGTATCTGAATAGCATTCCGGTGCAAATAATTTTCAGCGGGTCCCGACAGGGGGGACAGGGGGCGCATCTCCGGGTTGTGGCAAAATGATATCAGCCTCCACCGGGCTTGTCCCGGTGGAGGCAAATGTTGAACGTCCGTGGCGAACTCGCCCATCCTCTCAACCTTCTTCACCCACGGCACAAGAGGCCGCGGGGATCGCCAAAACTCCTGGAATTACGGTGCTACACACTGTGGCGCAGACCAGTCGAGCACAACGCCCGTGAACTCCTCGGGCGAGGCGAGCAGCCCTTCGTAGGCGTCCCGGATCTTCGCCGGCGAGAGACGATGGGAAATCAACGGTTCGATGACAAGGCGGCCTTCGGCAATCCAATCGAAGATGATCCGCTGCTTTTCCCAAAGCGAAAGCAGCGGCGGGGTCTTGCCCCCCCAAATGGATTGCACCGGATAGGCAGGGAGACACCACTCCAACGCGCCGCGCACGGCGATGTTCCGGCAGTGAATCTCGTTGAATGCGGCCGTGATGTTCCCTTCCAGGGGCGACCGGGGCGACCCCAGCAGGATCAGTTGTCCGACATCAGCGGTCAAGGCCAATGCCTGAAGGACCACAGGCATGATACCGCTGGCATCAATGCAGATATCCGCCTGCTCCACGCCGGTCAGGCGCTTGAGTTCCGCCTTGATCCCGGCCGTTTCCCCGCCAGCGAACGTTCGCGTCAGTCCGCAACGCTGGGCCAACTGCCGGCGCGCGGCCAGTGGATCGATCCCGACCACTTTCGCGCCGAGCGACCGGAACGCCTGGGCCGCCAGATTACCGACCATCCCGAGCCCGAACACGAGAACCACGGGCTGGTACTTGGCGCGATCCGCCATGACCATCGAGGCCGTCGCCACGCCCGCCAGCCGCGAGGCCGCCGCCACACCCGGCTCCATGCCATCGGGTACCGCCACCACGAATGCGTCCTGCCCGCACTTGAAATGCGAGACATGGGCGCCCAAGCTGAAGACGCGCTGCCCGCTGGCCACCCGCGTCACCGCCGGGCCCACCGCCTCGACGACACCCACATTGGCATAGCCGGCCCGCCATGGATAGGCGCACCACGAACCCTTCTGCAGGGCTGACTCTTCCTTCGCCGTGTAAATCGCCAGCTCGGTCCCCGCACTGATGAAGGAGCACTCCGTCCTGACCAGAAACTCGTCGGCGCCCAGCGTCTCGTCCAGAGACGCCGTCTGCAATTCCACCTGTCGCTTGCCCACCATGACCACTTGTTTGATCTGCATTGTCTCAAGCCTCCCGCGCTATCCCCACCATCAGCGGATGCGGACTT
>JBIJCW010000066.1:0-10336 GCA_044344495.1 Kiritimatiellia bacterium
TTGTGTGCCGGTGCCGTTCCAGGTGGAGTTTGTGCGCAAGGAGTTGGCATTGCGGCCCGGGGAACTGGTGGCGACATCGGGGTTGGGCGGGGTGTTTCCGGCCGGGTTGATCGTAGGGCGTGTGGTGGGGCAGGCGGCGGACGAAACGGGTTTATATCAGCGGGTGGTGGTGACGCCGACCGCGGATTTGGCAAGGGTGCGGCGGGTATTGGTGGTTCTGGGGGAGTGATGGATAATGGTTAATGGGAAAGACAAGGATATGAGAGAGGCGGGATGGGCAGCGTGACGGTGGCGATCATGGCGCTACTGCTGCTGTTGGCGGCGCTTGCCCAGAGTCTGGTGCCGTCGGTGGCCTCACTTGGGTCGGCCAAGATGCCGTTCCTGTTGGGGGTGCCGATCTATTATGCCCTGGTACACCGGCGCGGGATGGTGGTGGCGGCGGCTTTGCTGGCGGGGATTCTGCAGGATTCCATGAGTCCCCTTCCGGTTGGTTTTTCCGGGTTATGTTTCGTGGTATCCGGGTTGGCGATTCATCAGGCGCGGGAGGTGTTGTTTCGGGACAGTCCGTTTACGGTGGCGGTGTTGGGGGCCGGGGTGGCGGCGGTGGGGACGCTGATGGTTTACGTGATGCTGAGGCTGGGGACGGAGACGGCGGCGGTGCCCCTGTGGTGGCTGGGGTTGACGATGGGGGGGAATGGTTTGCTGGGGATTGTGGCGGTGCCGCTGGTGTGGTGGGTGGCGGGGAGTCTGGACCGGCGCGCGGGCGTCGAGCACGAGGAGCGGATGTAGTATGGCGGTTACAGAAGCCATTCCCATGGAGTTGAGGCGTGTCCGGCTGATTCTGGCCGCGATGCTGGTCCTCCTGATGGTGCTGGCCGGTTTTCTTTTCAATCTGCAGGTGGCGAGGCGGAGCGAGTTTGAGCAGAGTCTTGAGCGCCAGAGCACACGGCGTGTGAGACTGCCGGCGGCCCGGGGTCGGATTCTTGACCGGAGCGGGGGTTGCCTGGTGGATAATCAGCCCTGCTATTGCCTGGCCTTGTATCTGGAGGACGTGCGCAAGCCAGGACGTCGGCAGGCCACGGTGGACGAGGTGATGCGGCGGATCCGGGAGATGACGCCGGTGGTGGGGCGCAAGTCCCTGCTGACGGAGGCGGATATCCGGATGCACATTCGCAAGCGCCTTCCGCTGCCGTTGGTGGCGTGGCGGAGTCTGGATCAGGCGGCGTTGGCCCGGCTGGCGGAAACCGGTGTGGATCTTTCGGGGACGGATATTCACATGGAGTCATTGCGCGTGTATCCGCAGGGGGAGCTGGCGGCGCATGTGCTCGGCTATGTGGGTGGAGCGGCATTGTCGGAAGAAGCACTGGCCGACTACCAGTACCGGCTTCCGGAAATCGAGGGCAAGTCGGGCGTCGAGCGTCAGTTTAACGAGTGGCTGGCGGGCAAGGCGGGAGGGCGGCTGGTGAGGATCAACGCCTCGGGGTTCAAACACGCCGAAGCGCGTGAACGGGAACCCGAGGCGGGAATGGATGTGGTGCTGTCGCTCGATCGCCGCATGCAGTCGTTGGCGGAGACGGCGCTCCGCGGGGTGTCGGGGGCGGTGGTGGTGCTGGATCCTTCCAACGGGGATGTGCTGGCGATGGCCAGTTCGCCGACGTATTCGCCAGGTCGGCTTGTTCCGGTGTTGACGCCGGAGGTGTGGGACGGATTGAACAGCGACCCGGAGAAACCGATGGTCAACCGGGCGGTGATGGAGATCTATGCGCCGGGCAGCATCTTCAAGCCGGTGGTGGCGTTGGCAGGGTTGACGAGCGGGAAGTGGCAGGCGGGAATGACGGTCAATTGTCCCGGTCATTTTGTATCGGGCGGCTATACGCTCCGGTGCTGGAATCAGAACGGGCATGGTACGGTGGACTTACGCAAGGCCATTGAGCAGTCCTGCAACACCTATTTCGCCACGTTGGGAATGCAATGCGGCGAGCGCCCGATCATGGAGATGGCCCTGGCGATGGGGTTGGGGAGCCGGACGGGAATTCCGCTGGATCGTGAGGCGGCCGGCATTATGCCGACGGTGGAGTGGAAGGAAGAAACGTGGCACGACAAGTGGCGAATGGGCGACACGTGCAATCTCTCGATTGGGCAGGGGGCGCTGGCGGCGACGCCGTTGCAGATGGCGGTGGTGGCCGCGACGCTCGCCAATGGTGGCGAGGTCTATAAGCCGAGGCTGGTGTTGGAGGTGCGTGACCGGAAGGGGGAGGCTGTGACGAATTTCCCTCCGGTGCAGGTGCGGCGGCTGGCGGTATCGGCGGGGGATATGGAAACGGTCCGGCGCGGGATGCATGATGTGGTGATGGCGCCGACGGGGACGGGGGGGAAGGTGCGGGTGGCCGGGGTGGAAATGGCGGGCAAGACCGGGACGGCGGAGTACGGGACCCGGGAGAACCGGAGGAAGCACGGATGGATGGTGGTGTTTGCGCCGTATGATCAGCCGCGGGTGGCGGCGGCGATGGTGTTGGATGAGGCGGTGTCGGGCGGTTCCACGGTGGCGCCGCGTCTGCATGTGTTGATGGATGGCATTTTCGGCGGGGGGCAGGCGGACGGATGAGTGACCGGGGCAGAGGTTTGCATCTTCTGATGCGCATGAACTGGCTGATGCTGGCGGCGGTGCTGGCGTTGATCACGGTGGGGATCTTCTTTATCAACAGTGCCACGTATGTCCGTGAGGATGTGACGGTCACGCTGTATCAGAAGCAACTGCTTTGGGCAGTGGCCGGGCTGGCCGGTTATCTGGCGGCGACGTTTTTCGATTATCGGAAGTTGCGGGATGTGGCGTGGTGGGGCTACGGCATGGCGTTGATCCTCCTGGTGGCGGTGTTGTTTTTCGGGACGAGGATCTATGGGGCCCGCCGGTGGCTGATGTTCTTCGGGACCGGGATCCAGCCTTCGGAACTGGGTAAGGTGGCGGTCATCATTCTGGCGGCCTGTCTGCTGAGTCCGTTGGCGGAGAAATACGGGCGGATGCCCTCCATGGGGTGGCTGTTCGTGTTGGCGGGTGTGCCGATGCTGCTGGTGGCCAAGGAGCCGGATCTGGGGAGCGCGCTGGTGTATGTGCCGGTGGTGATGGCGATGCTGTTGGCGGCAGGGGCCGCGGTGCGGCCGATGGCGATGCTGGTTTTTGGCGTCGTGGCGGCGGTATTGCTGGTTTTTGGCGTCGTGGCGTTGCCGGAGCGGTTGGGGATGTCGGCGGAGCATCAGGAACAGTTTTTCAGGAAGATACACCTGAGCGATTACCAGCGTGACCGGATCGAGGTGTTCCTGGAGCCGGGGAAGGATCCGATGGGGACCGGATGGAATAATCGTCAGTCGGAGATTGCCGTTGGATCGGGCGGACTGACAGGAAAAGGATTCCGGAAAGGGACGCAGAACATCCTGGGATTTCTGCCCCGGACCGTGGCGCCGACGGACTTTATTTTTTCCGTGATTGCGGAGGAAACAGGGTTTGTGGGGGCGGTTGCGGTGGTGGGGTTGTACGGCATTCTGGTGGTGTGCGGCCTGTATTCGGCAATGATGGCAAAGGACAAGATGGGGCGGTTATTGTGCGTGGGGGTGATCACGATGGTGTTCACCCATGCGTTCGTGAACATGGCGATGACGATCGGGCTGTTGCCCATTGTCGGGATCCCCCTGCCGTTGGTGAGTTACGGCGGGACGTTCATGGTGATCACCCTGTTTGCCCTGGGTTTGGTGCAGAGTGTGCATGTGAGGCGGCCGGGATTCTGACGCATAGCGGTGTTGAGGAGACACGCGGGCGCGGAGGTCGGTCATAAAAGAAGGGAAGGCTAGGGATTATGTTTGGATTCAAATTTGGTGCCAAGAAGACGTTCAAGCGGGAGATTGTGATTAACGCCGAGAGCCTGGAGACGCGGGTGGCGGTTCTGGAGAATGGCAAACTGGAGGAGTTCCAGGTGGAACATCCCTCCGAGGAGCGGATTGTCGGGGGGGTCTACAAGGGGGTGGTCCGGAATCTTGAAGACGGTCTGCAGGCGGCATTCGTGGATATCGGGCTCAAGAAGAATGCGTTCCTGCATTACTGGGACATGATTCCGGAGGATGCGGCGCGGTTGGAGGCGGCGGAGGATATCACGGTCCGGTCGACGGCGCAGAAGAAGAAGCGGTACACCGGGGAGGAGATCGCGCGCATGTTCCCGGTGGGGTCGGAGATCATGGTCCAGGTGACCAAGGGCCCGATCAGCACCAAGGGGCCGAGGGTGACGGCGAATTTGAGCATTCCGGGGCGTTATCTGGTCATGTTGCCCGGTAGCAATCTCAAGGGGGTGTCCAAGAAGATCGAGGATGAGAAGGAGCGGTTGCGGCTCAAGAAGGTGCTGGCGCGGTTGCCGGTGCCGGAAGGGGTGGGGTTGATTGTCCGGACGGCTGGACAGGGAGCCAAGCAGCGGAGTTTCGTGCGGGATATGCGGTCGCTGGTGGATGCCTGGAAGGAAATCCAGACGGGGATTCAGGAGAAGTCTGCGCCCTGTTGCCTGTACCAGGAGTTGGATCTGGTGGAGCGTGTGGTGCGCGACTGGCTGACGGAGGATATTGACCGGATTCTGGTGGATGATCCGCACAAATTCGAGCGTATCCGTGATCTGGCCTCGCGCATTTCGCGGCGTGTCCGTTCGCGGGTCCAGCAGTACGAGGGGTCGGCTCCGCTGTTTGAGCATTTCAACATCGAGCGTCAACTGGAGAACGCCTTTGCGCGCCGGGTGATGCTCAAGTCGGGCGGGTATATCATCTTTGACGAGACCGAGGCGCTGATTTCCGTGGACGTCAATACCGGCCGGCACAAGGGCGGGCAGACGCAGGAGGATGTGATCCTCGAGGTCAACACGGAGGCGGCGGAAGAGGTGGCGCGGCAGTTGCGGCTTCGCAATGTTGGCGGGTTGATCGTGGTTGACTTCATTGACATGAAGCAGAAGAAGAACCGGAACGCGGTCTACAAGACGCTGAAGGATGCCCTGTATCGCGACAAGGCGAAGACGAATGTGTTGCCGATCTCGCATCTTGGGTTGCTGGAGATGACGCGCCAGCGCGTTGATGAGGGTGTGCTCTCCTCCATGTATGTGGATTGTCCTTACTGCAAGGGGCATGGGAGCGTGAAGTCGTCGCTGTCCATGAGCGTTGAGATCCAGCGGCAGATCGTGTCGGTGATGCGGCGGTTCAAGGCGGGTGGGGCGAGCCGGAAACTGCAGATCATTGTGCATCCGACGGTGTTGGAACGGTTCCGCACGGAAGATGAGGCGATCTTGGTGGATTTGGAAGCCAAGTTCACCGGTTACCTGAGTTTCCGGGCGGATCCCGGGCGGCATGTCGAGGAGTTTGAGGTTCGGAATGCGGAGACGGGCGAGTTGATGTATTCCACGCCGAAGAATGGGTAAGGGAATACGGGGAGATGCTTCGCGCTGGTGTCAAGGGGTGGGGATGGTGTATGGTTCCGGGCACATTCATGTGGTGAACGAACGACGGTCAGGAGAAGATCAATGGCGATAAGAACAGCGTTGGTGGCGATCAGCGTGGCCGTGGCTGCGGTGTGGGTTCAAGCCGTCCCCGTTCCCCTTGGTCCGTCGATTCCCTTTGCGGCGGTGGAACCCGCCGCGGCGGCCGGTCATTCCATGGCGGGAAGCACGTCCGCGGCGCCGGTGGATATCAGCGCGAAGAGCATGGAGTACAACAAGGCGCGGGATGTGATCGTGGCTTCGGGGGGGGTGGTCGTCCGTTCGGGCGATGAGGAGCTCCGGGCGGATTCGGTCACCCTGGAGACGAAGACGCAGGAAGCGCATGCAAGCGGGAATGTGGTCTTCACCAAGGGCAAGAATGTGTGGCGTGGCGGTTCCCTGAACTACAACTTCAGCACGGGAGCCTGGCGCACCGGGGCGTTTGACGCCTTTTTTGATCCCTTCTTTGTGCAGGCGGCGGCCTCCCGGGTGACCAATCAAACGGAATACGTGCTGGATCGCGCGGTGGTCACCACCTGTACGAACGGGGTGGGGCACTATCATTACTCGGTGACCTGCCGTCAGGTGCGGGTGGTGCCGGGCGACAAACTGACGGGGCGGGGCGGTGTGGTTCGGTTTGGCCGGGTGCCGGTGTTCTATCTGCCGTGGGTATACCGGTCGCTCAGTGACCGGGCCGTCGGGTTCAGTGCGGAGGCGGGTCAGCGTTCGAGGATGGGGTTCTTCCTGCTGACCAGTACCAAGTATTGGATGTCGCCCAGGCTGAGGGGCATCACCCAGGTGGACTACCGAACTGAGCGGGGACCGGCTGTCGGTCAGGAAGTGGGCTGGGTCATGAACAAGGACTCGGGGCAGGGAAAAATCTACGGGTACTATGCGGCGGATAGCGGCGCCAAGACGGATTACAACGGCATTGACCGGAGTAACGTGGCGGAAGGGCGCTACCGGCTTCAGCTTTCCCACCAGCAGACCCTGAGCCAGCAGGATTATTTTCTGACGGACATGACCTATCTGGGCGACGAGTTCGTGATGGAGGATTTCTTTGACGATGAGTACCGGGTCGGTTATCAGCCGCAGAACTACGCCGTGTTGACGCATCGCGGCAATGACATGACGATGGGGCTTTCCAGCTATGTGCGGCTGAATGACTTCTACACCACGGTCGAGCGTCTGCCGGAGGCGTCCCTGGACGTGAGCCGGACGCAGGTGGGGGATTCGCCGTTCTATTACGAAAGCCGTAACTCGGCGTCGTTCCTCAACAAGGCGTATGCCGATGGGGAGGACAAAGAAGATTATTCGGCGGGCCGCTTGGATACCAGCCACAAACTGTATTATCCCACGAGACACTTCGGGTTCCTGAACCTGATTCCGCGGGCGGGGTACCGGGCGACCTATTACTCCGATACCGTGGAATGGAACACGACCACGCAGGCGGTAACCGTGGTGACGACCAACATGGTTCCCGGACCGGGCGGGAGCATGGTGCCGGTGCTGGTGGGGCAGACCAGGACGAACTCGACTCAGGAGGCCACGGCGCTCGGAAGCAACGTCAGGTCGCTGTTCGAGCTTGGGCTGGAGACGTCGTTCCGGGCCTTCAAGGTCCTGAGCAACGAGGAGAATATTTTTGGCACGGGTGTTCGGCATGTGGTGGAGCCGTATGCGAACTACACGTTTGTGCCGGAGCCGAACCTGACGCCGGAGAACATCTACCAGTTTGACTCCATTGACCGGTTGGGCGAGAAGAACAACGTCCGTTTCGGCGTGCGCAACATTTACCAGACCAAACGGGATGAGCGTGTGGCGGACATCATGGATCTCGATGTTTTCACCACGTATGATCTCAATGCCGAGAGTGATGCGATTTCCATGATCGGGGCCCAGTCGGAATTCAATTTCGCCTCCTGGTTCCAGATCTTCGCGGACGGACAATATGACACAGTAGGCGGGGATATCAGCATCTTCAACGCGAGGACGCGTGTGCGCGGGGATCGCTGGAAGTTTGATGTGGAGCAACGCTTCCGCAAGGATGAGAGCAATCTGCTGGGGGCGGATGTGGAGTATGCGCCGAATGCGTACTGGGCATTCGGGGTGTATGACCGTTATGAGTTTCAGGAATCCCGGTTGGAGGAGCAGGGGCTTTATCTGACCCGCAAGTTGGACTGTCTCGGGATCCGGGTGGGTGGAAGTTTTCTGCCGGGATACACGCGTGACGATGGGTCGGTGCGCGAGGACGATTACCGGGCGACGCTGCAGTTATGGTTGACCGCTTTCCCCAACATCCGGGTTGGCAGTGCGCCCAGGAACTGAACGAATGTTCCAGGAACCTCTTCTTTCGGGGATGAACCCGGACACGGGGCTTGTGGCTGTCGAGCATCTTGAGGGTGGCCACGATGGCGATTGCGTCCTGTTGTTTACCCGGCAGGGTGGGATTGTTCAGACACGCGAGGCATTCCGGCCGTTTCTCCTGGTTGCGGATGAAGCTTTGTTGAAGGGGCTTCCCGGAGAGGGTGAGGTTGAGGTGCTGCGGGGCGAACTCCCGTTCCGTTGGCGGGTACGGTTCAAGACCTGGAAGTCCTGCATGAAGGCCAAGTCCTGGTTGGGGAAGACCTCCGGCAAGGCCGCCGGCCATCCGCAGGCCCCGTATTTCCTCATCAATGACCCTGTCCAGCAGTACCTGATGGTTTCCGGGCGGACGCTGTTCAAGGGGATGCGATTCGATGAGGTGCGCCGGATGCAGGTGGATATCGAGTGCTACACCACGGAGGGGTTCGAGTTCTGCAATGCGGACCGGGACGGGGACCGGATCATTGCGATTGCCCTTTCGGATAGCACCGGCTGGAAGACCGTCCTGTCGGGCGCGGCATTGGATGAGCGGGCACTGGTGCAGGGGTTTGTGGAGGCGGTTCGCGATCGGGATCCTGACGTTCTTGAGGGGCATAATCTTTTCAACTTCGATCTGCCGTATCTGGCGGCGCGGGCGAAGCGGTGCGGGGTGAAACTGGCGCTTGGGCGGAACGGGAGCGAGCCGGAGACGCGTCCGAGCCGGTTTTCGGCGGGGGAGCGGACGATTGCCTACACCCGGTTTGATGTGTTTGGGCGGCACGTGGTGGACACCTTATTCCTGGTGCACGCCTATGATGTGACGCACCGGTCGTTGGAGTCGCACGGGCTCAAGGCCGTGGCACGGCACTTTGGCTTGTCGCGGGCCGGGCGGGTTCACATTGAGGGGGCGCAGATTTCGGCGGAGTTCCGGAGCAATCCGGACAAGGTCATGCGATATGCCGGTGATGATGTGTTGGAGACGGAGGCGCTCAGCCGGTTGTTGTCGCAAAGCGCCTTTGCGCAGGCACAGGTCATTCCGTTCTCCTACCAGAACATCTGTGTGCGCGGCAACGCGACCAAGATTGATGCGTTGCTGCTACGGGAATATTTCCGGCAGGGGCAGAGCCTGCCGGCTCCGGACGCGGCGCGGCCGTTCGCGGGCGGGTATGCGGACATGTACATCCAGGGCATGGTGCGGGATGTACATCATTGCGATATCCGGTCGTTGTATCCCTCCCTGATGCTGGCGCGGCGGATCGGGCCCCGGCACGACGGGTTGGGGGTGTTCCTGTGTCTGTTGGACCGGTTGCGGCAATTCCGGCTGGAGGCGAAGGCTGCGGCACGGGTGGCCGGTACGGAGGCGGAACGTCAGCATTACGAGGCGCTTCAGGCCACCTTCAAGGTCCTGATCAACTCCTTCTATGGGTACCTTGGGTTTGAGCAGGCGCGGTTTGGGGACTTTGACGCGGCCGAGCGGGTGGCGGCGGAGGGGCGCGAACTCCTGAAGTTCATGATCGGCTGGCTGGAGGCGCATGGCGCACGCCCGGTGGAAATGGATACGGATGGAATCTACTTTGTGCCGCCGGCATTTGCCGATGCGGCGGCGCGGGATGCGTTCCGTCGTGAATTCGAGAAGGCGTTGCCGCCGGGAATTGAAGTGGAATTCGATGGCGAGTACACGGCCATGTTCAGTTACAAGGTCAAGAACTACGCCCTGCTGGAGAGCGACGGCGGGATTGTGATCAAGGGGGCGGCGCTGAAGTCGCGCGGGTTGGAGCCGTTCCAGCGGAAATTCCTCCGGGAGCTGATCCGGTTGAAGTTGGAGGGGCGGGAGGAGGCGTTGCCGGCGTTGAAAGCGCGGTACGAGGATGAGATGGTGAATCGGCAATGGCCGGTGACGATGTTCGCCAAGACCGAGACCCTGCAGGATGCTCCCGCGACCTATGCGGGCAAATTGGGGCAGAAGCAGCGTGCCAGGAATGCGGCCTATGAACTGGCGCTGGCGTCGGGCCGGGATTACCATGCGGGCGATCAGGTGTCGTACTATGTGACGGGCAGTCGCAAGAGCGTTCCGGTACACGCCAATGCCCGGCTGGTATCGGCGTGGAATCCCCTCGAGCGGGATGAGAATGTGGCCTATTATGTGGCGAAATTGGATGCGCTTTATGACAAGTTCTGCGGCGGTGTACTCGGCGGGGAAGAGGCGGTCGCGGAATGATGCAACAGGGAACCCCCATGATGGATGTGATGAACGATTTGGTGGAACGTGCCAGGAAGGCCCAGGCTGTCATTGAGCATTGGCCTCAGGACAAGGTGGACCTGATGGTGGCGGCGGTGGGATGGGAGCTTTACAAGGAGGAGCATGCGGCCCGGTGCGCCGACCTTGCCGTGCGGGAGACGGGAATGGGCGTGTATGAGGACAAACTCCTCAAGCACCGCAAGAAGACCCTGGGGGTGTTGCGGGATTTGCATGGCGTCCGGACGGTGGGTGTCATCGAGGA
>JBIJCW010000200.1:0-3897 GCA_044344495.1 Kiritimatiellia bacterium
TGCTCAAGGTGGCCAAGCCGGTTGGGGTTGTGGCGGCCATTCTGCCGGTCACCAATCCGACGTCGACGCCGGCCAGCCTCGGGTTGGCCGTGCTCAAGACGCGCAATGCGGTCATCTTCGGGGGGCATCCCCGCGCGAAACAGACGACGGCACTGGCGGTTGGTTTGATGCGGGCCGGCCTGAGGAAGTCGGGTGCGCCGGAAGATCTGGTCCAGTGTCTGCCGGAACCTTCCAAGGAGAAGGTGCGGGAGTTGATGCCGAAAGTGGATCTGGTGGTGGCCACAGGGGCCGGTGCCCTGGTGAAGGCTGCGTATTCGAGCGGTACGCCCGCCTATGGTGTGGGTGCCGGCAATGCCTGTGTGGTGGTGGATGAGACGGCCGACCTAGCGGAGGCCGCGCGCAAGGTGGCGCTCAGCAAGACCTTCGACAATGCCTCCTCGTGTTCGAGCGAGAATTCGCTGATCATCCAGAAGGCCGTTTGGGGTCCAATGATCAAGGCGTTGGAGGCGCGGGGCGGTTACCTGTGTTCCGCCGGGGAGAAATCACGGCTGGGGGCGACGATGTGGCCGGACGGCGCGGGGCTGAATCCTGGGATTGTGGCCCGGCCCGGTCAGGTGATCGCGGCAATGGCCGGGCTGAAGGTTCCTGAATCCACACGGTTCCTGATGGTGGTGGGAGATGAGCCGCTGGCGCAGGACCGGTTTGCTTACGAGAAGTTGTCGCCTGTGCTGACCCTGTGGATGTATGATGCGTTTGATGAGGCCATTGACAGGGTGGAGCGCCTGACCCGTGTTTGCGGGTACGGGCATTCCTGCGGGATTCACAGCATGGACGAGGGGCACATCATGGCGCTGGCCATGCAGTGCCATGTCAGCCGGATGATGGTCAACCAGCCCCAGTGTTATGCCAACAGCGGCAACTATGATAACGGCATGCCGTTTTCCATGACGCTGGGGTGCGGCACCTGGGGTGGGAACATCACCAGCGAGAACGTCACCTGGAAACATTTCCTGAACATCACCTGGGTGGCGCGGCCGATTCCGGAGGTGGCTCCGGATGAAGGTCGCCTTTTCGGGGAGTGTTGGGAGCGGTGGGGGCGATAGGGCGCGGCTCAAAACCATTGAGCGGGGCGGGGTGCGGGATTATGATGTGTGCCAAGGCAGGAAGGAGAACGGCTGTGAATGCAAAGCGAGTTATTGAGGAAATCCTGAAGGACAGCGCAAGGACCATCGAGGGCCTGATCCCGATGGCCGGGCGCATTGCCGGTATCGGGGCGGAACTGGTGGCGGCCCTCAAGGCGGGCAACAAGGTCATGACCGCCGGCAATGGCGGTAGTGCGGCGGAGGCATTGCACATGGCCGAGGAATTGGTGGGCCGGTTCAGGGGCAACCGTCCGTCGCTCCCGGCGGTGGCGCTGGTGGCGGATTCCACGGCGTTGACCTGCATTGGGAATGATTTCGGGTTTGACGAGATCTTTGCGCGTCAGGTGGAGGGGTTGGCCAAGCCCGGTGATGTGCTGGTGCTGTTCAGCACGAGCGGTTCCGCGGCGAATCTCCATCGAGCCCTTGAGGTTGCCCACCGGCGCGGCGTCAAGACGTTGTGTTTTCTGGGCCGCGACGGCGGGCGGCTGGCGGGTAGGGGGACGTGGGAAGTGATTGTTCCGGGTACGGCGACGGAACGGATCCAGGAGGCGCACCAGGTGTTGCTGCACATTATTCTCGAGATTGTGGAGAGTGAGTTTTCCGTGGAGCGGTAGGGTAGGATCCGTTATTTTTCTGTTGTTGCGAGTCTTGACCCCGCCTTTGGAAAACTGTAGAGTGTAGACGTAAGAGAGAGATGACGGTGGATCGTGGTGTTGAGACTGCGGCAGCGTCATCTGGAACTGGGGTACAGGGCGTTCCGAGAGGGACCAAAGGGCCTTTGGACAGGACGAATAAGGAAACCATTCAGATGGGTTTTGGAATATCTGAGTTCTTTGACAATGTGGTTGCATTTCCCGCGAAACGGGTTTTGTACCCTGCCTTGTTCGTGTATGGGCCGACATCTCTCGCCCGATAATTACTGAAAGGGGAGGTCGACTTGTGCGGCACCCACAGGCCTGAGGAATCAGGACTTGGAACCCGCGTGATAGAGCTCCCACCTCATAAGAGAGGTCAAGAGATCTGTGCCCCTGCGACTACGGTGGGGTACTTTTTTTTGGGGGGTTGGAGGGAATGGATCTCTTTGAGAAGACAAACGACGAGTCGGTGAAGCGTCCCCAGCCGTTGGCGGCGCGAATGCGGCCCCAGAGTCTGGACGAGATCGCGGGGCAGGACCACATTCTCGGTCCGGGCAAGTTGCTGCGGCGCGCGATCGAGGCCGACCGGCTGGGCAGCATCATCCTCTATGGACCGCCCGGTTGCGGCAAAACCTCCATTGCGGAAGCGATTGCCTCCGCCACGCGGAGGCGGTTCGAGCGGACCAGCGGGGTGCTGGCGAACGTGGCGAGCCTGCGCGCCCTGCTGACAGCGGCGAAACAGCGGCAATCTTCCGATGGTGTGGAAACGATCCTGTTCATTGACGAGATTCACCACTTCAACAAATCGCAGCAGGACATTCTTTTGCCGCATGTTGAGGACGGGTCGGTGACGTTGATCGGGGCCACCACCCACAACCCCTTCTTCTTTATCAATAGTCCGCTGACGTCGCGGTCGCAGGTGTTCCAGCTCAATCCGGTTTCCGAGACGGCGATTGCCCAGTTACTCCGCCGGGCCTTGACGGATCCGCGGGGGTTGGCGGACTATCGTGTAGATCTGGAGGAGCCGGCGGTGCGGCACCTGGCGTCGGTCTGTGAGGGCGATGCGCGGCGGGCGCTCAACGCGCTGGAGATTGCGGTGTTGACGACCCCGCCGGGCGCGGACGGGCGGATTGTGATCACGCGCGGCGTGATCGAGGAGTCGGTGCAGAAGAAGGCGGTGGTGTATGACAACGACGAGGATCAGCATCACGACACGATCTCGGCGTTCATCAAGAGCGTGAGGGGATCCGATCCGAATGCGGCGGTGTACTGGCTGGCCAAGATGCTTTACGCGGGGGAGGATCCGCGTTTTGTGGCACGGCGGCTGGTGATCCTGGCGTCGGAGGATATCGGCAATGCCGATCCGCGCGGGTTAAGCGTGGCGGTGGCGGCCATGGAGGCGGTGGAGTTCGTGGGGATGCCCGAGGCCCGGATCGTGTTGGCGCAGGCGACCACCTACCTGGCAACGGCGCCGAAGAGCAATGCGGCCTATCTGGCGGTTTCCAAGGCGCTGGAGGATGTGGAGCAGGGGCGGGTGCTGCCGGTGCCGATGCATTTGCGGAGTGCGAGTTACAAGGGCGCCGAGCGGCTGGGTCACCAGGGGTACCAGTACGCCCACGATTTCGAGGGGCATTTTGTGCCGCAGGAGTATGCGCCCACGTCGGCGGTGTATTACGAGCCGACGAAGGAAGGGTACGAGGAGACGATCGGCAAGCGCATGGCGTATTGGGCGGAACTGAGGCGCAAGGCGGGGAGCGCGGCCCGGAAGGAAGGGGCGGCGGGATGAATATGACGGACTCCAAACAGGCGTTGCGGCAGGTCATGCGTGAGCGGCGGGCGCAGATGGATGCCGCCTATGCGCGGGGCGCCGCGGAACGGATTGCGGGGCGGGTGACGGGGCTTCCCGAATTCAGGCAGGCACGGACGATCCTGTGTTACCTGTCGATGAAGCACGAGGTGGACACGGCGGGGATCATCGAAGTGATGTGGCAGGCCGGCAAGCGGCTGGCGGTGCCGGCGCTGGATGCGGACGGGGAGTACCGGCCCGCCTGGCTGGATGTGCAGAGTGTGATGGCGGTCAAGTCGTTCGGGATCCGGGAGCCCGAGGCGCCGGATTGGGT
>JBIJCW010000191.1:0-4168 GCA_044344495.1 Kiritimatiellia bacterium
GTCCGGTGTGATTCTGGTGGGGGAACAGACGTGGAGCATCGGCCGAAAATACTGTGGCTTGGGGCTTGGCCCTGTTCGATGGGACTCCCCGGGCCGGCGGCGGCGGATCCTGTGTCCGATCGCGTGGATGTGGAATTCCTTGATGAGGCGGCTGGACTTGAGAGCCGTCTGTCGACTGGGCGTTACGATATCCTGGTGGTGTCGTTTGACGCGGGCAGCCTTGATCCGGCGGTGATTGGCGACGCCAGTTTGATCAAGCCGGGACTTCCGGTGGTGGCCTGTCTGGAAACCTACAATGAGGCTGAGTTTCGTGCGGCATTGCGGGCGGGGGCGCAGGAATGTCTCTTACGGGGTGAACTCTCCGGTGAGCGCTTATTGAGTGTAGTGGTCAGTGCCAAGATCAGGCAATGGTGTGCGGATGAGCAGAAGCGGCGTGATGCCCGGCTCAATCAAGCCGCGAAAACAGAGGCGTTGGAACAATTGGCCGGCGGGGTTGCCCACGATTTCAACAATCTACTTACCTCCATACTCGGGTACAGCCGGTTCGCCTATGATGCCCTTCCGGAAGGGCATCCGGGGCGGGAAGATATCGGCGAGATCATGGAAGCGGGGGATCGGGCGGCGGAAATCACGCGGGCGTTATTGACCTTTGCGCGGCGCGGTCTGATGCAGCGAAGTCCCCTGGATGTGAACACGGCGCTGGAGGGGATCCTTCCATCATTGGTGCGTGTGCTGGGGAGTGAGGTGAAGTTGGAGATTGTGCCGGCGGAAGGTCCGGCAATGATGCTTGGCGATGCCGCCGCGATCCAGGAGATGTTCATGATCCTGGCGACGCAGGCACGGGATGCGATGCCATCGGGTGGCGTGTTTTCCATCCGGGTCCAGCGTCCCGGTTCCGGCGAGTCCATGGAAGGGGCGCAGGCCAACATCAGGATTGTGGTGCGGGATACGGGATGCGGGATGGATTCCAAGACGGTTGAGCGAGCGTTTGAGCCCTTTTCCTCGACCAAGACCCAGGACAAGGGCGCGGGGTTGAGGTTATCCTCGGTTTATGGAATTGTGGAACATCAGGATGGGCAGATCGAGTTAAACTCCACGCCGGGGAAGGGGACGGAGTTTGTGATCACGTTCCCGTTTGTGGCGGAGGCGGTGGGAGCAGGACCGGCGGCGTCGGTGGTGGAGGAAGCGGGGAAAAACGGAAGGATCCTGCTGGTGGAGGATGAGGCGGCGGTTCGGCGGTTCGCGGCGCGGGTGCTTCGGGAGGCGGGGTATGAGGTGATTGAGGCGGGTGATGGGGAGGCGGGGGTGGCCGCGTACCATCAGGTTCAGGGGGATGTGGATCTGATTTTTACCGATGTGGTGATGCCCAAACTGCACGGGCCGGCGATGGTGATGAAACTCCGGCAGGAGGGGGTGGGTTGCGGGGTGTTGTACGCGACAGGGTATTCGCAGCAGGCGATCACCCGTCTGGGGATGGAGGCCGCCAACGGACCGGTGATGTTAAAGCCCTATACGCAGCAGACATTGCTATCCAAAGTCAGGGAGGTCATGGAGGCGGCGGTGCCTGAAGCGGACATTCCGGAAGGGTGAGGTTTATCCTTCCAGGGTGGTCAATCCCTCACGGATGGCGTATTTTGTGAGGCCGGCGACGCTGCGGACGCCGATTTTCCGCATGATGTTCAGGCGGTGGGTTTCAATGGTCTTGATGCTCAGGTGCAGCTGGTCTGCGGCATTCTTGGTGCTTTTCCCCTCGGCGATCAGTTGGAGGATTTCGGATTCGCGTTCCGACAATTCCACCTTGCCGGGTTTTTGGGTGGTGCGAGTGCGGCTGGAGAAGGCCTGAAGGACGTCGCCGGCGATTTTAGGACTCACATAAAGTCCGCCGTTGTGGATGGCGCGGATGGCATCGATCAGTTCGTCGAAGGCGCAGTCTTTGAGAAGGTAGCCGGCGGCGCCGGCCTGAAGCATGCTGGTGACGAAATGGCGGTCGGAATGCATGGAGAGGGCGAGGATTTTGGATTTCGGGGCTTCCTCCCTGAGGCGTCGGGCCGCCGCGATGCCATTGAGGTCGGGCATGGCCACGTCGAGGATGATGATATTGGGGGAGAACTTCCGGGCCAGTTTACAGGCTTCGAAGCCGTTGATGCCTTCGCCGACGATGGTCATATCGGGCCGGGTTTCGAGGAGGGATCGGAGTCCATCGCGGATAATCCGGTGGTCGTCGCAGATGACAATCTTGATGCTCATTGAGACGAATGATGACGTGGGTCATGGGTGTTCGTCAAGCGCGTTGTCATTTTTATGCGAGTTTGCTGTTTTTCGGTCTTGACGTAGGGGCTAGGTTTTACGCAAAGTACGCCATTATCTATTTTCCGGATAGGATACCGGGAGGATGAGCGGTAAAGGAACCGCAAAGGAATCGTTATGTTTAATCTCTTGCTTGGGTTGTTTTCCGACGATATAGGCATAGATCTCGGAACAGCCAACACACTGGTCTATGTAAAGGACCGGGGTATTGTTCTGCGAGAGCCGTCTGTGGTGGCCATTCAGTCCGGTACGCGCCGAGTGTTGGCGGTCGGGGAAGAGGCCAAGCAGATGTTGGGACGCACACCGGGTAGTATTGTGGCCATTCGCCCCATGAAAGCGGGCGTGATTGCGGATTTTGAAATTACTGAGGCGATGCTGAAGTATTTCATCCGCAGGGTTCACAATCGCCGGTCCATGGTGCGGCCCAGGGTGATTATCGCGGTACCGAGTGGGATTACGGAAGTTGAGAAGCGTGCGGTCAAGGATTCGGCCATGCACGCGGGAGCGCGCGAGGTATATTTGATTGAAGAGCCGATGGCGGCGGCAATCGGCGTCGGGCTGCCTGTCCAGGAGCCGGCCGGGAACATGATTGTGGATATCGGGGGCGGGACAACGGAAGTGGCGTTGATTTCGCTGGCCGGAATCGTGTTTTGCCGCAGTGTCCGGGTCGGCGGCGATGAGATGGATGAATTCATCGCCCAGTACATGAAGCGGGTTTACAATTTGATGATTGGTGAACGCACGGCAGAGGAAGTCAAGATGAAGATCGGATCCGCCTATCCGCTGGCGGATGAGATGACGATGGAGGTCAAGGGACGCGATCTGGTTTGCGGATTGCCCAAGACCCTCACGATCACCTCCGAGGAGATACGGGAAGCGCTGCAAGAACCGCTTTCCTCCATACTTGATGCGATCCGGGTGACACTGGAACGGTGTCCGCCGGAACTCTCGGCCGACTTGGTGGATCGAGGCATGGTGATGTCCGGCGGCGGGTCGCTCCTGAGGGGGATTGACCAGTTGATCGCCGAGCACACTGGGTTACCGGTGCACCGTGCTGATGATCCGCTGAGTGCCGTGGCGGAAGGAACAGGCGTTGTGCTCAATGAGCTCAACGTGCTGCGCCGGATTGCCGCGGGCGAAAAGTCGTACTGAACCCATCTTCAATCGCGGGCCGGCAGGAGCCGGTCCGTCATGCCTTTGGACCCACCGGGTCCCGCGTGAGCCTTGCCGGTAAGGAGTCCCCGTCTGTTGGCGGGGGCGGAGTGGCCGGATCCAGGAATGCGTGGAGTCGCAGGTGCGGGAACATCGATATCTTGTGTTGATTGTGCTGGGAACCTTCTTCCTGGTCATCCTCAATTTGCCGGACTCGGTTTCCGGTTTCCTCCGCGGTTTTTTCCGTGAGGGAATTGCGCCCTATCAGGAGGCCGGGGCGCGGGCGGTTTCGGGCCTGAGCCGGACCTCGGCCACGTTGGGCAGTTTTACGGAGGTGGTCCATGAGCGGGATCGCCTGGCGGAGGAAGTAACGGGATTGCAGGCGAAGGTCAGGGCGCTGGAAAGTCTCCGGGTGGAGAACGAGGAACTGCGGGATCTGGCGGGGTTCCGCCAGAAGATGGGGTACCGGACGGTGCCCTGCGAGGTTATTGCCCGGGATGACGGGTATGGATGGTGGCAGACGATTCGGTTGAACAAGGGGCGCCGGGATGGGGTTGCCGAAAACATGGCGGTGATCACTCCGGACGGGTTGGTGGGCAAGACGATCGAGGTTTCGGACAGTGCCTGCGATGTACTGTTGATCTCCGACCGCAACTTCAAGGTATCGGTGCGGTTTGAGCAGGAGGGGTCGTTTGGGATCCTGCACGGC
>JBIJCW010000192.1:0-4139 GCA_044344495.1 Kiritimatiellia bacterium
GCTGGCAGCAGTCATTGCCGCTTCGCGCATGCGTCTTCTGGAGGCATTGCGGGGAGAGTAGGGGATTGGGGTGGCGGATCCGTGCAAGGCGGTTTTCAAGTCAGTTGCGGGACATCTCCGCACGGCGGGTCACGCGCATGACTTCCTCGATGGTCGTCTCGCCCCGGAGCATGCATTTCCAAGCGTCCTTGCGGAGAGTGATGAATCCATCGGCCTCGGCTTGATGCCGGATTTCGTTGGACGGGCGCTGTTTGACGATCATGGAACGCAGCGTGTCATTGAGCACCATGATTTCAAAGATGGCCAGCCGTCCTCGGTAGCCGGTGAACCCGCACTCGGGGCAACCGCGTCCCCGGCAGAACACGCCACCCTCCAGGGCGTCGGGCATGGTCAGTCTGATTTCATCGAGGACGGTTTCGTCGGGGTTCATGTTCTCCTTGCAGGCGCGGCAGATGCGACGCACAAGGCGTTGGGCAATCACGCCCTCCAGGCAGGACGAGATCAGGTACGACTCGACGCCCATGTCGGATAGGCGCGTAATGGCGCTGGGGGCGTCGTTGGTGTGGAGTGTACTAAAGACCAGGTGGCCCGTGAGGGAAGCCCGGACGGCGATATCGGCGGTTTCCGAATCGCGGATTTCGCCGATCAGGATGATGTCCGGATCATGCCTCAGGATTGAGCGGAGAATGGTGGCGAAGGTGAGGCCGATTTTGGGGTGGACCTGGATCTGGTTGATTCCCTCCATCTGGTACTCGATGGGGTCCTCGACGGTGATGATCTTCACGGTCTGGTTGTTCAGGCGCGACAGGGTGGCATAGAGCGTCGTGGTTTTTCCGCTGCCGGTGGGACCGGTGATGAGAATGACACCGTGCGGCAGGGACGACAGGGCTTCGATCGCCGGGAGTTGATCCTTGCCGAGACCGAGGTGCTGGAGGTCGATGAACATCGCCTTGCGGTTAAGGATGCGCATGTTGACGGTCTCCCCGTAACGGGTGGGGAGGATGGATACGCGCAGGTCGAATTCCTCGTTTCCGGAGCGCACCTTGATGCGGCCATCATGGGGTTTGCGGCGTTCGGCGATGTCGAGTTCGGCCATGATTTTGACACAGGAGGCCACGGCCTTTCTGAACTTCTGGATGCCTTTGGGAAGTGGAATATCCTGAAGGATTCCGTCAATGCGGTAACGAAGACGCATGTGGGTTTCGAATGGTTCGAGGTGAATGTCGGTGGCGTTGCGTCGGATGGCTTCGGAAATGATCTGGTTCACAAACCGGATCATGCCCACATCGGCGGCATCCATGCCCCGGGTGACGTCGGTCTCGCTGATTTCGGTGTCCTGCGAGAGGGCGGCATCGCTGATGCTATCCACGGTCTCCGCTCCCAGCCCGTAGAAGTGCTGAAGGGTTTGGGAGACGTCCAATGCGGAACAGAGAACCCAGTTGATGGCTAGGTTGAGCGCCATGCGCAGGTTGTCACTGACGGCGAGCGAGGGAACATGACTGATGCCAAGGGTGATGACGCTGCCTTTAAGTTCCAGAGGGATGACGCGGTAATTGAGGGCCACCCTAGCGGGGAGTCGGTTGACTTCCTCCTGGGTGATGTGGAAATCTGCGACAGTCCGGTGGGGAATGTGGGTCAGGTCCGAAAGGGTGTCCAAGACTTCCGCTTCCGTCACGAAGTGATCCCGGACCAGTAAGGCGTCAAACCGGTCTCCGCTCAGGGAGCAGCGTACGTTCAACTCATTGACTTGCTCCCGTGTCAGGCGGCCGTGTTCGACCAGGGCCTGTCCCAATTCGATCATCAGGTGGTCGGTAAACAAACGTTTCTCGGATGTGGCGGTGTGATCCTCAGTCGGCATTGGGCTTCTCCGGGAAGGACTGGGGAACTCCGCGCATCAATGTGGCGGGTGATTGATCGGGCAGTCTGGCGCCCAGCGATTCGGGCTCGATGCTTGTGATGATAAGGCTGAAGAGATTGGTTCCCTGGGCGTAAAAGGCGGCGTGCTGGCTTCTTGAATCGGTGATCAAAGCCATGGGGATGCCGTCTGCGCGCATCATCAGGCCCTGGTAGGTCAACGTGACGCGTGCCGGCGCCGGTTTGATGGGGTCCTTCCTGGGGGGTGGGGTGGGGCTCTCCGGCTTGTCCGGTTTTACGGACGAAGGGGGAGGGAGGGAAGACGTCGCCGGGAAGAAGAGGCTGGCGGCGCGGTTCGTTCCGATAGCCTGTTGGGCGCGCAGGTAGGCGAGAAGGCCGAGGTCGGGCAGGGCTGGTTCCTGTGGGGTGATGGTTACAGGGGATGGGGTAACCCGGATCGGTGTATTGAGTTTCCATGCCCACCATGCGGTGACGACTGCGAGGGCGGCCAGCAGGCAGAAAAACACCGCCCTTGCGTTCGCCTTTCTCAATCCTATCCAGAGGTTGTTCATGTCCTTAGTGTCCCAATGGCCGACGGGGCCGGTCCTTCCTGGTCTTGAGCGGCGCCCCGGCAAGGTCTCCGGGGTTCTTCAGGAAGACCAGTGCGCTCATGACGGCCTTGATGTTCAACAGGTCGGTTCGGGATTGACCCGTGGGTTCCACCCGGAGGCCCCGCAGGACAAACACATGCCCCGATTCCATCACGGTGTCCAACAACTCATAGAGGTTGTCCTGGGTGCCGTACAGATCCAGTTCGAGCGGGTATTCGCGAAAGTATTCAATCTGGTTTGCTCCGACCCGGTGGGCGATGGGCGGGAGAGGGCAGAGGCCGCGAACGGTCTTGATCTTGAGGTCCAGGGCGAGATCCACCAGTTTTTCGACCACCTTCAATTGCAGCATGCGTTGTACGGCATCCTCGTTACTGACGATAGTTTCATCCACTCCCAGATCCTTTGGGAGACTGATGCCCAGGGTGCGGGATTTTTGGAACAGGCGCTGACGGACGGTGAAGAGCATCACTTTGAAGTCGATGTGAGCCACGCTGGATGTGGTGGCGTCATCATGCGGCGCCAGCGCGCCCAGGTTGTCAACGGTATCCTGCCATTCCTTTTCGAGGGCGGTACAGCGGTTGATCTCGATATCCAGTTTACGTTGAAGTGCATCTTCGCCCAGCAGGTAGTTCTTTTGTGCCAGTTCAGAAGCCATGGTGTCGATGTCCTGCTCCAGTCCCTTCCGTTGCCGGTTCATCGGCAACAGGAGGAAGTACCAGAGGACGCCCAGGATGACGGTTACAGCCAGGATAATTGCCACCACCTGTTGCCGTTCGGAGAATTGACGCTGGGCGAAGAGGTTCATGGGTTCTCCACTTTCACATCGATGACGAATCGCTTGGTGCGTCGGTCCGCTCCCTGGGGGCTTCCTGTTTCCATCTGGGCCAATTTGTCATCGCTCAAGAGGTCGGCGACCGTGATCAAATCCGCCGCCGCCAGATGGTCGATCAACGACTGCACGGTGGAAAAATTGAGTTTAGGTGTAAGTCCCTCGATGATGACATGCTCCAGCTGGGGAGGCTTGTTGGTGAGCGCCTCGGAGACTGTGGTGGTGGGGTGGCGACGGCGGTCGGAGAGTCCGACGGCCAGAGGGGTGAACAATGCCGCGGAAGGACTTTTGGCCTGGTAGGATTCGCCATCGCAGACGAGGGTGATCCAATCGCCGGGATCCTTGGCTGCCGCCACGATGGAAAGAATCTCACGGACGTTGGGGCCGATGTGAAGCAGGTTGTCCACCGGGGTGGCCATCTCCCTGATCAGGTTGCCTCGGGCCTGGGCGGCTTCGATCTGCGCGACCAGTGCCCGCCTGCGTTCCAGGCTGGCGCGCTGGGCATTCAAGTGCTTCTCCATGCGTTTGAAGTCGCCGTATCCGCCTGCAAGGCTGACAATGAGAATGAGGGCGGCGGCCACACTGGCGGCAAACCAGAAGGGTTTTTCGCGGCGGAAGACTTGTTCCTCGCGGACGGAGGCGGGCAGGAAACTGATGGCACACTTCCGGGGAGGTGTACCCGCACCTGCACAGGCCAGGCCGGCGGCAATCGCCCAAATGGCCGGGGGGTGACACTTGCCATTGGTGGGCAGGTGAATGTCGGTGATGACGTCCATGCCCGTCTTGGCGGCCACGTAACCGGGGAAGCCGGCCAGCAAGGATCCGCCGCCGGAGAACACCATGCG
>JBIJCW010000193.1:0-4130 GCA_044344495.1 Kiritimatiellia bacterium
AAACGCCAGCAGGATACCCAGCGCCAGCATTACCCACCAGAATCGCTCATCATGCACCACATGATGCACCCCCAGCCCCATCCTCACGGCAAACCCGTACCATGCTGCATGGTGCCCGTGGCCCCAGTCTCGAATTGTAGCCACCCTACTCATCGCAATACCTCCTTTCCTTCGTCCTCTCCAAGGACGATCTTACCGCCAAACACCAGATTTTGCACCTTTTCTTTGCCCTGGGGCGCATCTCCGAGTTTTGCTGACACAACATCAGCCGCCCACCGGGCTCGTCCCGGTGAAGGCAAACGTTGAACGTCCGCATCGAACCTGCCCATCACCCCAACTTTCTTCACCCGCGGCCTCTTGTCCGCCGTAGCTCCAGCAAAGGAGGATGTATCGCGGGTCTGGAGATGCGCCCCGAACGCCACCCCTTTCCCCTTCCTCTTTACCTTGCCCTGTAATATCTTGCCGCTTTCCGGCAATACGCATCAGAGGACACGCTCCCGTGAACACCGAAGAACTGGACACTCTCGTCATCAAAGTGCAACAGGGCGACCGCGATGCCTTTGCCGAAGTCGTCTTCCTCATCCGCCGCGAACTCCGGATCTTCCTCTCCGCCCACGCCACTTCAATCGACATGATCGAGGATGTCCTTCAAAACGCCCTCGTCACCTGCTATGAGAATATCGCCAAATACGAACCCCGCGGCACCTTCCTCTCCTGGGTCAAGGGCATCTCCCGCAACCTCCTGCTGAAGGAACTCAAGGCCCGCTCCCGCTGCGTCACCGCCGAGGTTGACTTTCTCGAACACATCGTGGCCGAAGAGGCCATCACCTCGGCCCACGGCATCGAACACGAGGAGGAATACGTCGAACGCCTGCGCGACTGCCTCGCCAAACTGCCCGAATCCTCCCGCACCCTCATCCAGCAACGCTACTTCAACCGCTTGTCCGTCAGGGAAATCGCCAAAATCCACCAGCGAACCGAAACCTGGACCGCCGTCGCCCTCTTCCGGATCCGTGAAGCCCTGCGCATTTGCATGACCAAGGAGGCACTGCCATGAACGACCAGGATTTTATCCTCCTGATGGAAGAATACTTCGACGGCACCATCACCCCCGGAGGGCGCTCCGCCCTGCATAGCGAACTGCAGGCCAACCCCGCCCACCGTGCCCTCTTCGGGTCCCAGTCCCGCCAGCACATCCGCCTCCACGCCCAGACCAGCCCCATCGACTTCACCGAGTCGCAACGCATCGCTATCTCCGTCATGGATATCGTCAACCAACAACACCACCCGGTCACCTTCGCCGATATCATGAGGGAGCAACGACTGCACCAGCGCCTTGCCTCAATCCGAGACGGACTCCTCGCACCCCGCGACTCCGGCGAACACCGTTATGCCCGCTTCGTCCTCAAACGCATCTCCTTGCCGCTGACAGTCGCCATCACCCTGAACGCCCTTCTCATCTGGGTTGTCTTCTCCGTAACACCACGCATACTTCGACCTGACCCCATCATCACCGATGGCGTCACCATCACGCTCCAACTACCCGGTCCGGACACCACGCTGGAACCACGCCCCCAGACCCTCGAGCCCCAACAGGGCACCTCCTCCGACGACCCCGCTCGCAACACCACTTCCGTCGATCCAACCCCGGACATATTCACCCAGATCGGTTCAACCGTCCCTGGCGAGACCATCAGCTCCGGACTTCCGCCCACCGTCACCGGGGACACCCCACCCGCCCCCCCGAACGCCCCGGCCCTGCCCATCGGATTCGGCCTCCTCTCCACCGGCCTGCCATCACCCCTTGCCGGCCGCGATCCCGCTAACCGGACCCGCATCCTCAAGCAGATCCCACGCGGCACCGAAACGGAACGGGGCGTCACCAATTCACTCCAGTGGCTTAAAACCCATCAGGAGCCCGACGGATCCTGGCCCGGCCAGGATCCCGCCGCCATGACCGGCCTCGCTCTCCTCGCCTACCTGGCCCACGGCGAAACCCCCGCCTCTCCCGACTACGGCGCCACCGTCAAACGGGCACTGGAATACCTCCTCGCCAGGCAGGATGCCTCCGGCTATTTCTCCCGGGACGTCTATGCCCACGCCATCGCCACCTACGCCATGGCCGAGGCCTTCACCCTCACCCGTATCATGAGCCTGCGTAATGCCATGGACCGCGGCATCGCCGTCATCATCAACGGCCAACAGTCCTCCGGCGGATTCGACTACAAGTACGAAAAGGGCGCACGCTTCGATACCTCCGTCTCCGGCTGGCAGATCCAGGCCATGAAAGCCGCCTTCATCGCCGGCTCCGGGCAACCCGGCCTCAAGGACGCCCTCCAGAACAGCATCCACTTCCTCCAAACACTCGCTTTCGCCCGCGATGGCAGCGGTTTCGTCTATTGCGGCGAGATCACGACGCCTCCCGCGACAGGAGCCAAGTGGACCATGACCGGCGTCGGCACCCTTGCCCTCCAACTCCTCGGCGCAGGCTCCACCCCACAGGCCCGACAAGGACTCAAACTCCTGGCGGACATCCCGTTCGCGTGGCCGCGTGATGCCAAACCCTCCGTCTACGGCTTCTACTACCTCACCCAGGCCAAGTTCCAGTCCGGCAACACCTCCGCCTGGAACCTCTGGAACCGCCAGATGCAACAAACCCTGCTTCGATCCCAGAACCCCGACGGCCACTGGGAAGGCGGCGACTACGACCAGGGTTCCCATGTCTACACAACCGCCCTCTGCACACTGATGTTGGAAGTCTACTACCGCTACCTTCCCACATTCGCCCACCCCCCTGAAGGCACCACCCCCCCTCCATCCGCCACCAGCGAGATCCAAGTCAACGTGCAATAACCACTCCTCACCTCGAAAATGCGGCCGCCCAAAAGGCAACCCGCACCAGAGCCGCCCAACCTCTCTATCACCTGTTGATGTTTTGGAATCGTTTGCGAGATTGTGATTCTTGAAGTTTCCTTCGTAATCGTAAGCGCAATCGTGATCATAATCCTCTCTGGGACGGGGATTACGATTAAGATTAGGATTTCTGGGGGATGCTACTGTATCACTTTCCCTGCTAATAACCTGTTCCCAAACCCCTCCTAGGCCCGTTCTTCGCGTCGGCCTTTCCATCCGGTGCTTAAGGTGTGCCTCCGGCGCCCTGGTGAAGACCCATCCATCGACCCCCAGTTTCCTCCAGCTTTCCTCCCCTCCCAACAAGTTTCCACGTCAAAGTTGTCTCCTGTCAAAGTTATCTCCCAACAATGGGGCTTCCCTTAAGCAGGCCCAGGGTCGGGACGAATCTGTCTTGACTTCGCTTCTCGTGGGTGTCCCCATTCCCCCACGGCCGATCACACCCCCTTTCCAACTCTTGACCGAGCCCTCATACGAACCTAACGACCCTGTGGTCAAATAGGGGGCATGAAAGAAAGAACAAGGGAGGTGAACATGAAACGGCAGACAAACAGTATCTTTGTGGATGACGGCTATCCGGAATCCATGGAGTATGACACCAACTACGTCGAATACGATCCGGCAGATCCCGTCGACTGCGACGCGGCCATGGCGGAAGCTAGGCGACGTTTGTCCGGCCGGATGAACAGGCCGGGAGGTTTGCCGCTCAAGCGCCCCGAATCAGTATCGCTGCCTTCGAGCTTACCCAAATTGCGATCGATCTGGAGGTGGCGGGCGTTAGGGACATGCACGGGCGTTAGGGGCATACAAATAAAAACGTACGGGGGGCAATCAGCTCCGCACACAATCCGGTGACTATTTGGTCGTCAAATAAACTGTCCAATGAAAAACTGCCAAGAACGGGAAACAGATTCCCTCGAGAAACCATATCGCCATGGACGACAATTCCGCCGTCAAGAACCGGTGAACCCCTTTCACGTAGAAGGGTTGATGTCGTTCCTCCACCAAACCACCTCTCTTCAGAATCCTTAGGGATAGAATCCTTAGAATCCTTAGGGACACACAAATAGTGTCCGTCCGCAACGCCAGCCGTTTGGACACGCTACCTGATCTGTCAATCAATCGAGAATCCTTACGGCGAGGTAATTCTGTAGAACATGGCCGGGGCACCGTTGGTGGCATACGTCCAGCTATGGTACCCCGACGGATGGCGGGGCACG
>JBIJCW010000194.1:0-4125 GCA_044344495.1 Kiritimatiellia bacterium
GGTTGATGGCGTCAACCTCCGCGTCAGCCACCCGGACTTCCTGCGCCATCTCGGGCTTGAGATTCACAAACGCCTCCAGACTGCGCCCAAGCATCTGAGTCACCTTGGACGCCATCCGGATCAGATCCACACCCAACGGAAGATCAGGCCGCCCCGCAATCACCGTCGTCCGTTCAGCGATATGTCGCGACAAGTCCCCAACCCGTTCCAGTTCCTCGTTGATCTTCAAGACACCAACAATGTACCGCAGGTCCGCCGCCACCGGCTGGTAAAGCGCCAACAGCTTCAGGCACTCCTCCTCTATATCCACCTCGCGCTCGTCGGTTTCCCGCTCGCGGATCGCCACTTCCGCCGCCAGCACGGCATCGCGCCGCTGCAGCGCCCTCATGGCATCCCGCACGTTGTCTTCCACATCACCCCCAAGTTCCAGGAGTTGCTTGCGTAACCGGTTCAGTTCCCGTTGAAACTTGATCATCGCCATCCTCCCTCCGGCAAACCCGGGTTCACCCGAACCTGCCGGTGATATAGTCTTCCGTCTGCTTTTGCGACGGCTTGGTGAACAAAGTTCGGGTGGGCCCGAATTCAATCAAATCCCCTTCGTAGAGAAACGCCGTGTGGTCGGAGACACGCGCCGCCTGCTGCATGTTGTGGGTCACGATGATGATCGTGTACCGTCCGCGCAGTTCCGAAATCAAATCCTCGATCCGCGACGTCGCCCGCGGATCCAACGCGGACGTCGGTTCATCCATCAACAGGATCTCAGGATCCACCGCCAGCGCCCGTGCGATGCAAAGCCGCTGCTGCTGCCCGCCGGACAGACCGATCGCATTCTGATCCAACCGGTCCTTGACCTCGTCGAACAATGCCGCCGCCTTCAGGCTCCGCTCCACGACCTCCTCCAACTCCGAGCGCCCGGTCTTCCCGCACAGGCGCGGCCCGTAGGCCACATTGTCGAACACCGACTTCGGAAAGGGATTCGGCTTCTGGAACACCATGCCCACCCGCCTGCGCAACGCCACCACATCAATCCGCGGCCCGTATATATCCTCGTTGTCGAACACCAGTTTCCCCTGCACCCGGCACCCGGGCACCAGATCGTTCATGCGGTTGATGGCCCGCAGGAAGGTGCTTTTGCCGCAGCCGCTGGGCCCGATAATCGCCGTCACCTTCCTGGCGGGAATCGCCAAATTGACCCGGCGCACCGCCTCGCGGGTCCGGTAAAACACTGAAAACCCGGAGGCCGTCACATGCGCCTCTCCCTCCCCCGAATCAGGCGTTGCGACCCCGAAGCGGAAAGCAGAGCCCACCGCCGTTTTCACCGCCCTGTTTGCATCGTTCGTTTCCATCGTTGCCCGCCTCCCGTCTTCTTAACCCCGCAGTTTTCGCGTAACCCGCGCCCGCAGTAAGATCGCCGCCAGATTAAGCAGCAGCACCATACCCACCAATGCCAGCACCATGCCGTATTGCACGTGCCGCACTTCCTCCACCGCCTCATGCTCCGTCGCCAGGTTGAAAATGTTCCACGACATCGCCGGCGTCGGCTGCGTCAGCGTCTGCCACACCTGCAGCGGTTTACCCACACTCACCGCCGCCGTGAAAATGATCGGCGCCGTCTCCCCTGCCGCCCGCCCGAGACTGATCACAACCCCCGTCAGGATCCCCGGCAGCGCCGCCGGCAGCACCACCGTGAGAATCGTGTGCCACCGGCTCCCGCCCAGGCTCAACGCCGCCTCCCGGTACGTCTGCGGCACCGCGCGGATCGCCTCTTCCGCCGTACGAATGAGTGTCGGCAGAATCATCAACGCCAGGGTCAGCGCACCCGCCAGCACGGACTTGGACGGCGACACATGCACCGTCCCGATGAAGAACGCCAGCCCGAACAGTCCAAACACAATGCTGGGCACCCCGGCCAACGTACTCACACAGGTCCGCAGGAACCCCACCGCCCAGGAATCCCCGGCGTACTCGGAAAAGAAGATCGCCGCCAACACCCCGGCCGGCACCGCACAAAGCATGGCGCCCATCGCCAGGTAAAAGGTCCCGAGCAGTTCCGGCCAGATCCCCCCGAACAGATGCGAGTCAAAGGACTCGTCGGTAAAGAACCCCCAGTACACCGTCCGGCGCGGCAGCATCATGCGTTCGAAATGGACCCGGAAATAGCCGAACAGCGGTTCCAGTGCCGTGCCCCGGAACAACTCCTCGCGGGGCGATTGCACCTTCCGCCCGAACGACGCCTTGTCGGAATAATCCCACGTCTCGACAAACAGCAGGGCGTCCAGTTTCACCCGCGCCCGATCCATCCGCATGGCCCCGTACTGGTTGCGCATCAGGATGGACGTCGCGCCGCCTGCACGATCCCCCAGGAGAGTTCCGACCAGTCGCTTGACCTCCTTGAACTCGCTGTTCAGCTTCCGCCGTTGCGCGGACGGCATGGCGTCGAGTTCCGCCTGGAACTTGTCCATCATCGTGTAAACCGGCTCGCGGACGGCGTTCGCCGCAGCCCATTCGGCCAGCACGGCGGCGCGGTCACCCCTCCCAAACCGGTCCAGCATCACCCGCCGGTGCTCCACCGTACCCGTAAATACGATGGCCCGCACCCCCCGCACCACCAGCGGCGCCAGAATCACCAGCAAGGCGCCGGTCAGCAGGACAACGGAAAGCACGCCCGAGCCCGTGAAGGCCTTGTCCAACATCCGTCGGGTATCCGTACGCATGGTCAGCCGCCTCCCAGTTTGCGCCGCGCCCGTCTCAAAATCACCTCACTGGTGATGTTGCACAGGAACGAAAAGATCAACAGCACCAGCGCCATCGCAAATAACACATGATAGCGTTCCGAACCGGTGATCTGATCCGCCTCGCCCATGTCGCCGGCGATGGTCGCCGTCAATGTCCGCACCGGTTCCAGAAAGTTGTACCAGGGCTGCGGCACCTGCGCCGCATTGCCGGACGCCATCCACACCACCATGGTCTCGCCGATCGCCCGCATCACCCCCAGGATCACCGCCGCCGCAATCCCGCTCCCCGCCGCCGGCACCACCACCCGCAATAACGTCTCCGCCCGCGTCGCCCCGAGCGCATAACTACCTTCCCGTAATTCGCGTCCCACCGACTGGAGCGCATCCTCCGACACACTGACAATCGTCGGCAATGCCATGATTCCAAGGATCAGCGACACGTTCAGCGCATTCGTCCCGCTGGAAATCCGCAGGGCCACCAGCCGCTGGACAAGCCCACCCAACAGATACAGCCCCGCCGCGATGACGGCGATCGTCACCACCGTCCGGTAGAGGAGGCGGCGCCGCTCCGGAACATGATCGGACAGAAGGTCACCGACGACAAACCCGGCCAGCACCGCCAGCGGCGCCCCCACGCCCACCGCCACCCACGATAGAATCATCCCGCCCTGCTCCTGCAGCGCCGGCGCAAACACCACGAGCGCAAAGAAACCGTAGGCCACCGACGGGATGGCCGCCAGCATCTCAATCACCGGCTTGACCGCCTGCCGCACCCGGAACGGCAGAACATCACTCAGACAGATGGATGCCCCAATCCCGAGCGGGACCGCCACCAGGGCTGCGCCCAACGTCACCAGCCCGCTCCCGTAAAGAATCGCCATCGCCCCGAACTGCGGCGGGGTCCCCGAGGGATACCACTGGGCCGTCGTGAAGAACTCCGCGACTCCGCGCAACCTGAAGAATGGCAATGCATCGCGTGCGATGTAAACGATGATGAACAACACTGCCACCATGGACAGCGACGTCACCGCCCCGAGCATCCAACGCCCCGCAGTCTCAACAACACGCTGCCGGAGCCGGGTGCGTTCATTCAGCACCAGGCTCGGCCTGTCACAACACTGGTTGGATTCGCCTGTGTCCACAAGATCCCTTGTTGCCAAAAAGCCGACCAGCCCTCGGGCCTGGCCGGCTGTCTCCGTAGTTGATGACTCTCTTACTTGGCCAGTGGCACAAACCCCGTATCCGCGATGATCTTGCGCCCCTCTTCCGTCGTGTACAGATTCACAAACGCCTCCAGAGGCGTCCCCTTCTTCGGGGACCCGTTGGTGTAGAAGTATAGCGGCCGCGCAACGGGATACTTCTTGGCCAGCACGGTCTCCGACGAGGGCTC
>JBIJCW010000195.1:0-4119 GCA_044344495.1 Kiritimatiellia bacterium
CGCCAACCGTCAGCAGATCGATGGGATGGCCATCCCTCGACATACCCAACAGGACTTCGTACACGGCCCGATGGACCGGAATGTAAAACGATTCGGGGGCCAGCTGCCGCTCAATGCACAGGTCCATGACCCTTTCAGCATCCAGCAACACGGCCCCCAAGACGCCCCGTTCGGCTTCCTCGCTGTGCGGCGGCACACGTTCAAGCCGGGCTACCGCCGCCGTCGAGACAGGGGCTTCATTGGCCATGAGACTATTCCTGAACAACCCAGACTTTAATCAGGGCTTCCACATCGGAATGGACCTTGACCTTCACCTCGAAGACGCCCAATTCCTTGATCGGCGCCTCAAGTTGCACAGCGTGCTTGTCAATCTCGAATCCCTGCGATACCAGCACTTTCGCGATATCCGTACTGGTCACTGCCCCGAACAACTTCTCCCCCTCGCCCACCTTCATCGGAATCGTGCAGGACGCCTTTTCCATCTTCGCGGCCAACACAAGCGCTTTCTCTCGCCCGGCTTTCCGCTCCGCCTCGCGCTGCTGTTGCAACTTCGTCAGACGCCTTCGCGTTGCCTCCGTCACCGGAGCCGCCAGTTTCTTGGGAATCAGAAAGTTCCGGGCATACCCTTCACTCACGCGAACCACCTGCCCCTCGGAGCCGAGGTCCTTAACGTCCTGCATCAAAATCACTTCGAATGCCATTGCTCATCCTCCATCATTAACGGGCCCCCTGCGGATCACCCGCTGTTCATCGCCTTCCCGCCACCAGGCCGGTCGGCTGGATTTCCAAGCCACGCTCCGCTACGGATCAGCGCAGCACTCCCATCGTCCGCGCACGACGAATCGCCCGCGCAATCGACCGCTGCAACTGAGGCGTGGCTCCTGTCAGGCGGGACGGCAAAATCTTGCCCTGCTCAGACATGAACTTCCTCAACAGTTCGTAATCTCGCGGATCAATCGATTTGATCTGTTCAACCTGCGGCACCCGCCGCTTCGACACCATGACTGTGTTTTCTCGAGTCGCCATAACTTTCGTTCCTTTTCCTTAAAACGGCAAATTATCATCATCCCCACCATCCGTCGGCGTCGGCTCAACCGGAGCCTCCTCCAGCGCGCCGGCCCGGGCTGGAACCGCCGTCACGGACTCAGCACTGTCGCTGTATTCCGCCCGTTTCGGTGCCCCCATGAACTGCACCCGGTCCGCCACCACGCGCAACCGGTTGTGCTTCTGACCATCCTTCTCCCACTCCTCGTAGTTCAGCCGCCCCTCCACGAAAAGTGATGAACCCTTTCCTAGGTACTGCCCACACGTTTCCGCCTGCCGCCCCCAAACCACGACACTCACAAAACAGGTCTCTTCCCGCTCCTCGCCCGTCGCCGTCTTGTACTTGCGGCTGATCGCCATGCGAAGATCACCCACCGCCTTGCCGGAAGGGAGATAACGCACTTCCGGATCCTTTGTCAAATTCCCAATAAGAAAGACTCGGTTAAGGCTGGCCATGAGCCCCCCCCATTACGCCGGAAACCCGGACGAACGTTCCGGCCGGGCCGTTGGCGCACTGGCCACAGGCGGAGGCGTCTTTGCCAACGCTTCGGTCAACCGGACAATCTGGCAGCGGAAAACATCGTCATTCAGTTTGTACCGTGCGCGCAGAGCGGCCACCTTGGCCGGATCCAACTTGAAGGTCACCGCGATGTATACTCCCGACTCCTTCTTCTGCAACGTGCGGGCGAATTGACGACGCCCCATGTCGCGGGTCCCCATGATCTTCCCGCCCGCCTTCTCGATTTCCCCGGTCACATACCCGGTCATCTCCCCAATGCGCTCATCACGCACAGACTCGCCAAAAATAAACAATCCATCGTATATGTTCATGCCTTGCCTCCTGACAACGTTTCTCCCTCTTCACCGGCGACCGCGCGCCGCGTATTGAACCGGTTCATCGCTGCGTCTATTCCCTGCTCCACGAAGCACAACACCGCCTCGGTCGCTTCTTCCACAACACCCTTCACTACATCAAGATCTTCCCGGCCAAAGGCCGTCAACACATGCCGCACCAGACCGCCACCCGTCTCCCGCCGCCCGATGCCAACCCTCAACCTCCCGAAGTCCGACCCGCCCAGCACCCCCGCGATCGACTCCAAGCCTCGGTGTCCAGCACTGCCACCCTTCTTCCGCAACCGCAGGCTTCCCAACGGAAGGTCCGCATCATCCAGCACTACCAGCAAATCCGCCGGCATCCGCTTTCGGTACGCCAGAATCGCCCCCACCGCCCGCCCGCTGTTGTTCATGTACGTCTGCGGCTGCACCAGCATCAATTCTTCACCGCCATGTACCGCCCCGGCCACCCTGGCCTCAAACTTGGAACTCCCGCGGAACCGGGCGTCAAGTCGCTCACCCAGCCGATCCAACACCATGAACCCGATATTGTGCGGCGTTCGCGAGTACTCGTCTCCAGGGTTTCCAAGACCGACAATAACTTTCACGGTTGCAACCCCGGAATGAAAAACCCATCAGAAAATCAGCCCGTCCACTGGATTTACTTCTTTTCCTTCTTCGTCTCTTCCTTCTTCTTCGTATCACCCTTCTTCGTATCGTCCTTGGCGGCGCCCTCAGCCGCTTCACCCTCTTCCTTCTTCTTGCCGATAACCTCGGGTTGAACCGCCGCACCCGCTTCACCTGGCGCCGCTTCCTCAGCCTTCTCCTCACGAGGCGCCACCACCGTGGCCACCGCCACATCACCGCTCGTCAGGATCGTAAACTTGGGATCCAACTTCAGGTCACGCACCATCAGCGTGTCGCCCAGCGCGAGAGCCGCCACATCAACATCAAACGATTCAATGAGGTCACCCGGCAGACACTCGACCGCCAAGTCACGCAACACCTGCTCCAGAATGCCGCTCTGTTGCGACACACCCACCGGCTCACCCTTCAGGGTGATCGGGATCGTCACACGCATCTTGCGCGTCATCGAAACCTCGACGAAATCGGCATGGAGAACTCCCCCCATCACCGCCTCGTGCTGCACTTCGCGCAACAACGCCTTGACGATCTTATCGCCGTCAATGCTCAGATCCACAATCAGGTTTTCACTGGTGTGATGCTTCAACATCGTATCGAAGGCGCGCCGGTCAATCTGGATGGACCGGGACCCATTCTCTCCGTACACCACGGCAGGCAGCCACCCCGAACGCCGCAACACTTTTGAGGCGGAAGTCCCGCTCGCTTCTCGCTTGCTCGCCGCTAATTTGATTTCCTTCGCCATACTCTCTAATCCTTCCCTTTCTAAAGCTTGAACAATGACGACACCGACTGGTTGTCATGTATCCTCAGGATCGCCTCCCCGAGCAACCCCGCCACCGACAGCACCGTCACCTTGACGTTGTCGTTCCTCTTGGGAAGCGGCACCGTGTCGGTCACAACCAACTCGCGGATTTCTGACGCCTGTAACCGCTCGAAGCCCAGTCCCGTCAACACAGCGTGCGTCACCGCCGCATAGATATTCTCGGCACCATTCTCCTTGAGGATCTTGGCCGCCGTCGTCAGCGTCCCCGCCGTGGTGCAGAGATCGTCCACCAGGACACAATTGCAGCCGCGGACATCTCCCACCATCGTCAACGCCTCAACGTCACAGGGACCCTTGCGCTGCTTGGCCACCAACGCCAGCCCGGCGTTCAACATTCCGGAATAGGCGTGCGCCATCTTCAGGCCGCCGGTATCCGGCGACACCACCACCAAATTCTTGAGTTCCTTCTCAATCAGGTATTTCCCGATCACCGGCGATGCATAGAGGTGATCCACGGGAATATCGAAAAACCCTTGCAATTGCTGGGCATGCAGATCCACCGTCAGTAGTCTGTTCGTCCCCGCCGCCACCATGAGATTCGCCACCAGTTTGGCCGTGATCGGCACCCGGGGTTGATCCTTGCGATCCTGACGCGCGTAGCCAAAAAACGGAATGACCGCCGTGATTCGAGCGGCGCTCGCACGCCGAACTGCGTCCACCATGATCAGCAACTCCATCAAGTTCTGATTCGTCGGAGGGCAGGTGGGTTGGACGATGAAGACATCGCGACCGCGGATGTTCTCATTGATCTTCACAAACGTCTCGCCGTCAGG
>JBIJCW010000241.1:0-3085 GCA_044344495.1 Kiritimatiellia bacterium
CACAGTTGCCTTCCCAACGGCAATCCGGTCCAGCATGGCAAAACGAATCCCGTCCGCCCGATGGTCTGGCGATGTCGGCAAGCGTAGAACCTCGGCCGCCCGAGGCAGCAACATCACTTCAGCCGAACCCGTATCCACTAAGAATGTCAGGGGTCCGCGTCCGTTGACCTTTCCGGACACATGTATCAACCGGTCTCGCAGGACAAACGGAACCTGCATGCCCTCGCGAGGTGTTTCCACTGCCTGCCCCGGGACTGCACTGCGGGCCCAATCAATCCTTTTCGTTTGATAGTCGATTGAAAACACAAACTTGGACAGGAAAGGGTACCCGAGAATTCCTGCATAGTTGATCCCGCTATCCAACCGGAGCGACAGTGCCTGCAGTGGGTCAAATACAATGAAGGACGTCGGCAACGACGGTAGATTGCCCAGCACCACTGCACCTGTCACCGTCTTGCCCACCACTCCGCCCAGTCCCGCCTTGTTGGCCGCTTGTGGCGTCAGTAAGTTCTCGGTGGCTCCAGTATCGAGGATGTAGGACTGCGGCGCGGTTCCGTTAACGACGGTTCTGGCCAGGATAATCCCCCCGCCCATTTCAAATGCCGATTCTGCCGCACCGGACGGCTCGATGCTCATATAGAACAGCACCCCTGTTAAAACCATACCATACGGGACGTTCCTGGTCATAAAGGGGCAACTATTCGCTATCCGTCTATCTGGCGGCGGGACTTCTTGTCAGCATGACAAGTACATTCTTATCGCTCTTCTTGAGTGCCAAAGCCTTGGGACTCGTGCCGTGCCTGTCCGTACTATCAGGCTTTGCACCTTTACTCAAGAGATGTTCGACGACTTCCGCATATCCACCGTTGACAGCATACATCAACGCCGTAAGGCCTTCGCTGTCGGTGCTATTGACATTCGCACCCGCCACAAGAAGTTGATCGACCACCTGTTTGTGCCCATTCTTGGCGGCGAACATCAATGCGGTTGATCCGTTTCGCGACTTGCTGTCCGGAGTGGCCCCTTTCGCGAGCAACATCTGCACAATTTCGTCGAACCCTCCGGCCGATGCTCCCATCAACGCTGAAGATCCAAAGTTATTCTTGGCGTTCACCATGACACCCCGGCCCAGCAACTTACGCGCCAAGTCCGCTTTTCCCTGCGTGGCTGCAATCATCAGTTCCGTGTTCCCGTTCTTGTTTCGCGGCTCCAACGATGATATGGCTGTCGCGTCGTGATTCATACTGGATACCGTTGCCTCAACGGAAAAAACCACACCCACTTCCCGCGTTGCAAACTCGGTGGGAACAACCACAGTCTCCTGCACGATGCCCGCGCCTCCCGCCCCCGCTCCTACCCCTATTGATCCGCCCCTGACTTCATAGGCGGTCGGATAGATGTATTCGGTGACTACCCTCAGGTCCGCAGCATCCAACTGCGCCGTCAAGACGACAGTTGCCGCCACAATACGAACGCCAAACTGTTGCAGCCAATGGATTTTTATCATTATACTCCCTCCATAAGTATAATCCTCGCAGGGAGACCAAACCCAACGCACAAACTGCTCATTAACCTTCCCGTATCTCCGCGGAAAGCTCCTGGCGCAACAACCCTTTGATGGCATCGTGCATGGCATTCACCTCTTCATCACGCAGGGTTCGCTCCATGGACCGGTAGGTCAACGCATAGGCCATGCTTTTCCGCCCCTTGCCAAGTGAATCCCCCCGATATACATCAAACAGGCGGATATCCACCAATTCAGCCGGCGCCTTACTCCGCACAGATCTGATCACTGCTTCGTGACTGACAGATTCGTCCACCACCAGGGCCACATCGCGATCCACCATCGGGTAGGTCCCCGCCGGCCTGCAAGACGGAACCCGCAATACGTGCCGTACGAGGGGTGCCAGCTTGATTTCAAGTACCGCCACTGGTTCTGTCATTCGCCATTCCTCTCGGACCGCGTCGCTGACCAATCCCATCACCCCACACCGCTCGCCACCAATTAAAACCGCCACCGCCCGTCCCGGCGCCAGTGCCTGGGACTCCAATGGTTGAAGATCAATATCAGGATACTTCAACCCCCCGAGGGATATTTCCGGGACCCGATTGGCCTGGCAAAGCGACTCCAGAACACCTTTAACCCATTGGAACATTTCCGCTTCGGTAACAGGCTGAGTCTTCAACATTCCCGGCCGTCCCACCGGGCCCAACAACCCGACACACAGCAACTCCTCTTCGCCGAGTTCGCCATTGGCCCGCTTGCAGAACACCCGCCCGACCTCAAACAAAGCCACTTCCCGTGCCTGCCTTGCCAGATTTCGGCCCAGCGTCTCAACCATCTGTGGAATGAGACTGTCACGCATGATTGTGTGATCGGCGCTGATTGGGTTAGGCAGCGCCAAACGATCTTCGACTTGGCCAAACCCAACCAGATTCAGGAGTCGTTCAGAAACGAAACTGTAACTCATGATTTCGCTCAACCCGAGACCAATCAAGTTCTGGCGACACTTGATTCGCGCCAGAGTCTCCGAGTCGTCCGCCCCCGGAACAAGCCGCGAGGCTGGTGCAGGTGCCGGGATCTTGTCCAATCCGTGAATCCGGACGATTTCCTCAACAAGGTCCGCCTCTTGGTCAATATCCACTCGGAAAGCGGGTATTTCAACCGTCAGCCGGTCCGTATCCCGTGCCACGACGGTGAGACCTAGAGCCTTGAAGATTTCCTCGACTCGTGACGTCGCAATCTCGATGCCCAACAGATTCCTTGCCCGGGCCAATCGCAAACTCACCCGTCGTTTCTCTGGTTTGGCAGGATAGCAGTCGATCACCCCGGCGGCTATCTCTCCGCCTGTCAGTTCAGCAATCAAGGCCGTTGCCCGTCGGCTCGCCCACTCCACAAGATCTATATCCACTCCACGCTCAAAACGATACGAGGATTCCGTGGAAAGCGCCAGACGCTTGGAGGTTTTCCGGATATCCGACGCCTTGAAGTACGCGCTCTCTAGGAACACTGTTTTGGTGGTTTCCCGGATTTCACTGCCCGCCCCCCCCATCACCCCCGCCACCGCCACCGGGCGCGCGGAAT
>JBIJCW010000055.1:0-11764 GCA_044344495.1 Kiritimatiellia bacterium
GAAGGCCTGTACACACAGGACGTAGACCAGCACACAAAGCAATACGATGGCAACCGCCGCCAGCGTAGGGAAGATGGGGTGCGGGGCGGAGACGGCCTCGGCCGCATGCTCGGCCGCTTCCTGTTCCATACGGGCAACCACAGGGCTCCGTGGTCCAGGTTTGGCGGGTACGCTGCCGTCGGCCCGACGGATCTTGATGGTCTTGCGCTGGGTAACCTGACCACCCTCTTCGGTCATTTCCTGTTCCGGAAGGTCAATCCGGGCCGTAGAAGACTTGGGCGCGAACGGGGATTCCTGCGCGGGGGAGGTGGGTTGCGCGAGAGGTGCGGCGGGGACGGGGATGGACTGGGTGACCATTGGCCGCTTGATTCGGATGGTCTTCGGGATGGCCGGCTGGTCGCCCGATTCGCCGGAGCCCGTTGTGGCCGATTCCAGCGGGATACGCGACGTCTGACGCTTCGCGTCGTCCAGGATCATGGTCCCCACAATAGCTTTCGATGATGGCACGATCGTGATGGTTGGGGATGAGGGCGGGTTCGTCAGGCGGATGGTTTTTGCGGTGCCAACGCCGGGGACGGGGGATCCGCTTGGGGCGCCGGGTTCGGCGCTGACTTGATCCAAGGGGATCCGGGAGGTCTTCTTCTTGAGGGTGCCGTTGGTTTCAGGCGGAATTGCCGGGAGGTCGATTTTGGCGGTATGATGCTTGGCGTCGCGCGCCACTGGGGTGGCGTTGACAAGATCAACAAGCGGGTTCTGCGGTTTCAGGTTCAGTTTGGGAGGTAAAGGGTCGCCGCCAGGTGTTGTGTTTTCGCTCATCGGAGTTCACGCTCCCATCTGATTTCAGGATTACTGCAAAATCAATTAGCTTTCAGACTATTCCGGGTTGGCTCATTCGTCAAAGAAAATCCGGCAGGCGTCAGACGGCCATCATTTCCTTCTCTTTGGCGGTGAAAGCGTCGTCGACCTTTCCGATATACGCATCGGTTTCCTTCTGAATCTGATCGAGAGCCTGGTCGCGCTCGTCTTCCGTGATCTTGCTGCCCTTCTGAAGGGTCTTGATGTGGTCGTTGGATTCGCGGCGGATATTACGGATGGCGACGCGGGTTTCCTCGGACATCCGCTTGGCGACCTTGGTAAGGTCTTTCCGTCGTTCCTCGCTCAATTCCGGAATGATGATACGAATGACGCGTCCATCATTCATCGGGGTGACGCCCAGGTTGGCGGCGAGGATGGCTTTTTCGATGGCGGGGAGTGCGGACGGATCGTAGGAATTGATCACGATCATACGCGCCTCCGGAGTGGAGATGCCTCCGATTTCGCGCAGACGGGTGGGGGTGCCGTAGTAGGGAACCATGATATTTTCGACCAGACTGGGCGAGGCCTTGCCGGTGCGGAGTCCGGCGAATTCCTGATGCAGGAACTGCAGGCACTTGGTCATCTTGTCGTCAGCTTCGAGCAGAACATCATCGAGCGATTCCATGTCAGCCTCCTTTATCCGATACGATGGTGCCAATCATTGATCCGGCGACAACCTTCTCCAGGTTGCCTTCCTTGAAGAAGTCAAAAACCACGATGGGGACATGGTTTTCCATGCAGAGGGCGAAGGCCGCGGCGTCCATGACCTTGAGTTGCTTGGCCAAGGCCTCCTGGTAACTCAGTTTTTCATACCGCTTGGCGGAGGGGTTACTGACGGGGTCACTGGTGTAGACGCCATCCACCTTGGTGGCCTTGAGCAGGGCATCGGCATCCATTTCGCTGGCGCGGAGGGCGGCGGCGGTATCGGTGCTGAAATAGGGGTTTCCGGTGCCTCCGCCGAAGATGACGACGCGGCCCTTGTCGAGGTGCCGGGTGGCGCGCCGGCGGATGAACGGTTCGGCGACCTGCCGCATTTCGATGGCGGTCTGAACCCGGGTATCGACCCCCTCCTTTTCAAGGGCGTCCTGAATGGCCAGGGCGTTGATGACGGTGGCCAACATTCCCATATAGTCGCCGGTATTGCGGTCGATGCCGCGTGTCTCACCGATGTGCCCGCGGAAGATGTTGCCGCCGCCGACGACGATGGCGATTTCTACACCCATGGCGCGGACGGACTTGATCTGCCTCGCGAATCCGACAAGGACCTCCGGGTCGATGCTAAGGCCGGTCTTCCGGCTTTGGAGAACTTCACCGCTGAGTTTGAGGAGGATCCGTTTGTATTTCGGTTTTGAAGCCGTTTTGTGTGGCATTGGGCACCTCTGGAAATTGTGAATAAACTGTTATGTCACCGGGAGGAGAACAATAGGACAAGAGGGTGAAAATGTAAAGGCAGGAGTGGTTTTGGAGAACCCTATAACGGGTTTGTCGGGTGAACCGCATGGTGGTGTGGTGTCGATACGGATTGTCTGGAGAGTCGGCGTATTGTGACGTCCATGTGAAGGTGTTGTCGGAGGAGGTTGCAGTGCCGGGATACCGTGGTTGCAGGGGTGCGAAAGTTATCGCATCAAGGCTGGAGCGACCTTGGGCAAGGTCTGGGACTCGCCCTGCCGCGTTGTGAAGCTTGCCTTTTCCACATTATGCAGATCGGTGGCGCGGTCACGGGTCAGGTCTGCCGTATTGAAGGCGGCATTGCCGGAGGGAAGATAGAGGTGGAGCCATTCGTGCAAGGTGTCGGCCTGGAGGGTTCCTGCGTCCAGTTCAAAGTCCAGCACATGGCCCCCTCCGGAACGGTCATCGGCGAGGAAGTGCAGATGGTAACCGGGAACATTCACGCCTTGGACGAATGACGGGGAACGGAATCCGAGGAGGGTGCCTCGAGTATTGGAGAGGGAGAAGACGGGTTGGGTTTTGGTGACTTCGGTGAGCGGGGGGTAAGGTTTCGTCTGGGCAGGGACACTGCGCGTCCGGACCTGGCGGAAGGTGCCGTGAACCTTGAAAGCTACAAATCGGTTGGATTCCGGGATCAGGTCATTGATCCGTGCCTGCATGGTATTCATGTTGAGGGTGGGCATGAGTTGCTGGTTGATGTCCGGGTTGAACGGTGTGACGCAGGCGAAGGGCGTGCGTTCCGTCAGGGTGGGTTGATAGACCTTGCCATCGGCGCGCACCTTGTAAAAGGCGCCATCCAGGAGGATCATCTCTCCGTCCAGACTCTCGAAGGTTCCGATGCCGAAGTCGCCATGGGTCCGGAGCTCGCGCAGGGACATGTGACCGTCGTAGACTCCCGAGAGGAGGGCATCAATGGTTGCCACCTGGGTGATGCCATTCCCGGGCGGAGCGGCGCAACCGGCGAAGAGAAGCGAAAGGGTGAGGGCGAGGATGAACGATGGGGGTGTGCGAAGCATGGTTGTTGTCCTGTGTCTAACGTGATGAATTACAGGATGACAAAGGTGACAGAATGGAGTCGGGACCTCAAGGGAATTGGCTTCAAAATGAGAGTCGGTTGCACTATGATTCGACGCCTTATGGCAGCACCAACCTCCAAATCGGACTCAATTGTCACTTCCCTGCCCGGGTGCGGGACGGCCTTGAGTATTGCCTGCTCGCCCTGTCCGAATGACACCTTCATGTTCCATGGACTCGCCTCGGGGGCGGTCCGGATTCCGGGTGTGGATATTGGCGTGCAACTGCATGACGTGGAGCAACTCAACCGGATGGCACTGGACGGTGTTTATGATGTGACGAAAATCTCGTCGTGTGCATATCTTCAAGTACGGGGCTCCTACGTGTTACTTAACGCAGGGGCGGCGATGGGATTCGGGTGTGGTCCGATTGTGGTTACCCGTGCCGACCGTGCAGCCCTTGATATGGCGCACTGCCGATTTGCCGTTCCGGGTGAACTCACGACAGGACATTTGCTGTTGCGGCTCTGGAATCCGGATGTGGGTAAGCGCATGTTTGTGCGCTATGACCGGGTGATGCCCATGGTGGAGGCCGGCGAGGTGGAGGCCGGCGTGGTGATTCACGAGGGGCGTTTTGTCTATCAGCAGGCGGGGTTGCGACTGGTGCAGGATCTCGGCCGGTGGTGGGAGTCACGCACCGATCTACCGTTGCCGCTCGGGTGCGTGGTCGCCAAGCGGAGTCTTGGTCAGGAACGCATTACCGCGATCGACCGTGCGTTGAGGCAATCGATCCAGGCGGCGATGGCCAGTCCCGGGGCGACGCTGGGTTACATGCGGGAGCATGCCCAGGAACTTGATGAGGCGGTGATTCGGGAGCATGTCTGTACGTTCGTGAACGAATACAGTCTGGACCTTGGCGAAACGGGACGGGCGGCCATGAAGGAGTTGGAGCGGATGGGGTCAGCAGCAGGGGTGTTGTCGTGATCGCATTGATGGTTGCCACAATTGAAGAGGCGGGGCCGTTGATAGAAAGGCTTGGTGCACGGTTGCTACGGGAGTCCCCGTTTGCCACCTATCGGTTTGATGCGAAAGGCGACAGGCCCGGCGGATTCCTGATCGTCAGCGGCATGGGGTCTGGCTGTGCGGCGGATGCCACGAGGTACGCCGTTGTGAAGCGCGGGGTTCGGACCCTTGTCAATGTCGGGGTGTGCGGTTCACTGGGAACGGCGGTTGCGGGGACGGTATTTGCGGTGGACGGTGTGGTGGCTGGAGACACGCCGGGGGCCCCGGTTGTGCCTCTGGATCCGGGACCATGGCGCGGGTTGCCGCAGGCCCGGCTGGTGACGGTGGTGGAACCGGTTTTTGGCGGAGCGCGACGTGACCGGTTGGCAGGGGTGGCGCAAATTGTGGATATGGAGGGTGCGGCTGTTGTTCGTGTGGCAGGCGAGCTGGGGGCCAGGTGCGTCTTGATTAAAGGGGTTACGGATTCAGCGGCGGATGGCGAGCGGGAGACACTGCGCAGTAATCTGGCCGCCGTGTCCGAGCAGGTGGCGGGCGTGGTGGCGGAGGGGTTGCCGGCGTTAGGACAGGTCAGGCGCGGGTTGATCGGGCGGTTGATGGCGTTAATCAAGGTGGAACACAGCATCTTCAGTCTGCCGCTGTTGTTCGCAGGGGCCTGGATCGGGGCGGGGAATTGCCTGCCGCCGCTCCGGACGGTAGGCTGGGTGGTGGTCGCCGGGGTGGCCGCGCGCGGATTGGGAATGGTGGCCAACCGGCTTCTGGATCGCGATATGGATGCCCTCAACCGTAGAACGGTCACCCGTGAACTGGCGTCGGGGACGATGACGCCGATAGCCGGGTGGTCGTTGGCGCTACTTGCGCTCGTGGTCTATCTTTTCGCCTGCTCCGCCCTGGGTATGTTGTGCCTGAGGCTTTCGGTCATCCCGGCGGTAATGTTGGTGGGGTATTCTCTGTTGAAGCGATTCACGGTGCTTTGTCATTTCGGGATTGGCGCCTGCATGGCGATGGCGCCGGTCGGGGCACACGTGGCCGTACGAGGTGATCTTGAGGTAACCGCGCCGTTAGTGCTGATTGCGGGGTTTGCGTTTTTCTGGATAAGCGGGTTCGATATCATCTATGCTCTGCAGGATATGGATTCGGATCGCGAGAACGGTGTAAGGAGCATTCCCGTCAGGCTGGGGGCGGTGGGGGCCCAGTGGGTTGCCGGGGCGGCGCATGGTTTGGCGGTGGCGGCGCTTCTGGCATTGTGGTGGATCCAGGGTGGGCAGATGGTGCCGGGCGTCCTGGTGTCGGTATCGCTACTGGCGTTCATGGCGGCCTATCTGCCGGGGATTCCGGTGGCGATTCGTTTCTTTCCGATTTCGGCCATTGCCGGTGTGGCGGGCGCGTTTGTTCCCATGGTGGGAGGTCTATTGTGAATCTGTTGCTGGCAGTGACAGGCGCCACGGGGGCGCGGGCGGCCGACGTCCTGGTGAAAAAATCGCCATGGCCGGTGGCGCTGGTGGCGAGCGAGTGGGGACGCAAAGTGTATCAACACGAATGCGGTCCGTTCGCGGCACTGGAGCAACAGGTGGGGGTGGTCTACGACAATGGCGACTTGGCCGCCTCAATCTCCTCGGGGTCGGTGCCGACTGCCGGGATGGTGATCCTGCCCTGTTCCACCAACACGATGGCGAAGATTGCGCACGGGTTGGGTGACACCCTGATTACACGGGCGGCGCATTGCCATCTCAAGGAAGGGCGGCGTCTGGTGTTATGTGTGCGCGAGTCGCCGTGGACACTGATTGACATTGAGAACGCCCGCCTGATCGCGGCGGCCGGGGGCACCATCATGCCGATGTCACCGCCGTTCTACATGGCTGGTGGCAAGGATCTGGCGACGATTTCGGCTCTGGAACTGTTGGAATCGATGGTTGACCGGATTCTGGCGGTGTTGGGGCATGGGGCGGCAAAGACATGGGATGAGGTTCGATGAGTTTCAGGGACTTACGCGAATTCATTAATCACCTTGAGGGGTCGAACGAGCTGGTTCGTATCAGCGCCGAGGTGGACAGCGACCAGGAGATCACGGTCATCCAGCATCGTGTGCTGGCGGCCGGCGGGCCGGCCCTGTTGTTTGAGAACGTGAAAGGGGCGCACCACCGGTTGGTCTCGAATCTCTACGGGACGCCGCGCCGTGTGGAAATGGCGTTCGGGCGTGATCCCGGCGAGATCGGGAATGAGTTGGCGATGCTTGCCGAACGGATGAAGGAACCCGGCATTGGGGCGATCTGGGAGCAGCGTCGGACCTTATGGGGTCTGACCAAGGCGCGAATGCGGACGGTGGGCCGCGGGCCGGTGCTTGAGTGTGTTTCTGAACCGCCGGGCCTGACCCGGCTGCCGGTGCTCAAGTGCTGGCCCCTTGATGGCGGTCGATTCTTCACGCTACCGCTCGTCCACACGACGGACCCTGAAACTGGCGGCGGCAATCTGGGGATCTACCGGTTGCAGCTCTATGATGATGCCAGTACCGGAATGCATTGGCAGATCGAGAAGGGCGGGGGATTCCATTTCCACAAGGCGAAAGCGATGAACAGGCCTTTGCCGGTCAGCGTGATTCTCGGGGGACCGCCTGCGCTGACGCTAGCGGCTATTGCGCCGATGCCGGAGGGGTTCGATGAGCGGTTGATGGCCGCCCTCATCATGGGTACGCCGCTGGACGTCATTTGGAGGGGGACAACGGGGCACCGGATTCCGGCGCGGGCCGAATTTGTGTTGGAAGGAACTGTGACGCCCGGTGACATGCGGAGGGAGGGACCCTTCGGGGATCACCTGGGTCACTATTCCCACAGTGCCGATTTTCCTGTTTACCGGGTGGATCGGTTGCTGGCGCGGCGGGACGCGATCTATCCCGCCACGGTGGTGGGTAAACCGCCGCAGGAGGATTACTTTATTGGCGAGGCGCTTGAACGGCTCATGATGCCGTTGTTGAAACTGATCAAGCCGGGCATCTGCGACGTGTGGGCCTACCCGGAGACGGGATTCCATCCATTGGCGGTGTTGTCGGTGCATGAGCGTTATGGGAGGGAGGGGCTCAAGCAGGCGCTCGGGTTGATGGGTGAGGGGCAGATGTCGCTTTCCAAGGTGATGATCGTGGTTGATCACGATGTCGATGTGCGCGACTTCGGGGCTGTCAGCCGGGCGATATGGCAGAATGTGGATACCGACGGGGACATTCATGTGATCGGCCCGACGGCGCAGGATACGCTTGATTTTACCGGGCCCTCGATGAACACGGGCAGCCGGCTGATCATTCTGGCGACCCGCCATTCGACTGGCCCGCGGCGGACGTCGTTGCCTCCGCCGCCTCCAGCGCCGCGCGAGGTACATCCGGGTATCCGGGCCATGGCTGCGCTAGGTCCGGCATTTCTAATGGTCCAGGTGGATGAGGGGTGTGACCGGGAGGCTGTTCGAGTTGCACTGGCCTGCCACCCCGTGACCGCCGGATATGGCTTCCATGTTCTGGTGTCCGCGGACGTGCCGGTGGATGACCGGCGACTGGCGTTGTGGGGTTGGTTTACACGGTTTGATCCGTTGTTGGACCTGCATCCGGTTCGGAGGGAGATGACCGGGAACCGCTTGATCTTGCATGCGCCCATTGCGATTGATGCGACGTGGAAAGCGGGTTACCGCAAACCCGTCGAATTCGATCCGGACGTTGAAAAGCGCGTGGATGCCCAATGGAGCCGCTACGGTATTCCGCTGTGATTCCGATGAGTGCCCCTGCCAAACCATCAGAGTGCCTGCCGGAGGCTGTTATTACGCCTGACGACAACCGGCGTATGTTTGATGCCATCGCCCGGAGGTACGACCTGCTGAACCATCTGATGTCCATGGGATTGGACCGGCGATGGCGCCGGGATGCGGTGACTCGGTTCATTGACCGGATTCCTGCGGGGTCGGATCGGATGTCCATTCTGGATGTGGGATGCGGGACAGGCGACGTGGCGGTTGAAGTGGCGCGGCGGTTGAGCGGAGCCCGTGTTCTCGGGATCGACCACTCCGTCGAGATGTTGGCCTTGGGCGTAAGGAAGGTGCTTAAGGCCGGTTTGGCGGATCGGGTGACACTGCAAGTTGGGGATGCAGTGGCGACGGGGGCCCCGGACGGTTCGTTTGACGGGATCATCACGGCGTTCTGTTTCAGGAATATCAGCGACCGGCCGGCTTTTCTCGTTGAAGCGGTACGCGTATTGAAGCCGGGAGGGGCGCTGTTGATTCTGGAACTCACCCGTCCCCGTTCATGGGGACTGCGCGCCCTGCATTTTGTCTACAATGCCTGGATGGTGCCGTGTCTGGGTCTGTTGTTCTCGCAGGGTAGTGCGTACCGGTACCTCTTCAAGTCCATCGAGGCCTTTCCGGAGCACGAGCAAGTTCTGGGCATGATGAAGGCCGCCGGCTTCGAGGCGGTTCGATGGACACCGTTAACGGGCGGCGTGGTGTCCTTATTCGAGGGAACAGGCCGGCGATGAAGTTCAAGCACAAGCGACCTGAATACTGTGAAGTCGAGGCGGTGGTTCCCGAGGCTAAGGGCGGTGTTCGCTTCGGTTCCTCGGACTATGCCAATACGGTACCCCTGGTGTACTGCCTCAAGGATGTGTTCCCCGGTGGGCGGTTGGTCAAGCGGGTGCCGTCGGCGATGCCGGGTATGCTCCACGGAGACAGTGTGGATGTGGCGTTGGTGCCGGTGGGGGCGCTGCTGGGGGATGACCGGCTTGAGATGCTGCCGGGTGTTGGGGTTTGTGCGCGGGCCGCAGTACTCAGTGTGCTCATCAAGTTGTACAAACCCCTCAGCGAGGTAAGGCGGGTCCGTATGGACGCGGCATCACGCACATCCAATGCGTTGGCGCGGATCATTTTCCGGCGGCAGCATGGGCTACAGGTGGAGATGATCGGGGGACACGATGGCGGGGCCGTGGATGCGGAAGTCATGATCGGCGACAAGGCGTTGGGGTCGGCGCCAGCGCCGTGTGGGGACGTGGATCTGGGGGAGGCGTGGAACCGGTTGACGGGTCTGCCATTCGTATTTGCCGTGTGGGCGTGCAGGGCGGGGGACCCGCGCAACAGGGAGTATGCCGGGATCGTTCAGCGTGCGCGCGATGCCGGCGTCGTGGCGTTGGCTGAAATTGTCGGGGAGGAGTCGCGACGCCTCGGGTTGGCACAGGAGCTCTGCCGTGAGTATCTGGCGGAGCGCATTCACTACACGGTAGGTCAGCGTGAAGTTGAAGCCATGAAATTATTCGGAGAGATGCTGAGGGAAGAAGGCGGGATGCCCATGGTCAGGGGGGATAGGGTGTGAGCAGACTTTCGCGGGAGGAAGCATTAGGGATGTTGAAGTCCGCGGCATTGGCCGGGTTGGCCGGGCAGGCCAATGCCGAACGAGTGCGCCGGTATGGCCAACGTGTTCACTACACCCACAGTTTGAACATCAATCCCACCAATGTGTGTGAGAATCGTTGCGAACTTTGCGCGTTCTGGCGGGAACCCGGCGCTCCGGATGCGTACGGGATGGACATGATCGAGGTAAGGCAACGGTTGGAGAAAGCCAGGGATCAGGGGTTGACTGAATTGCATGTGGTCGGGGGGTGCGACCCTTCCTTCGGGCTGGAGTACCACCTGGAACTCTTCCGGATGGCGCGCGATTTGCTTCCCGAGGTTTTGGTGCAGGGGCTGACGGCAGTGGAGGTTGATTACCTTGCGCGGCGGGAGAGGTTAAGTCTTCGGGAAGTGCTGGGGCAGCTTAAGGCGGCAGGGTTGGGGTGTCTGCCAGGCGGAGGGGCGGAGATATTCAATGCCTCGGTCAGGGCCAGAATCTGCTCCAACAAGATATCGGGAGAGCAGTGGTTGGCGGTGCACCGGGAGGCGCATGGGTTGGGAATGTCCACCAATGCGACCATGCTTTTCGGTCATCTTGAAACGCCTGAGGACATCGTTGATCATCTCGACCGGTTAAGGACGCTGCAGGACGAGACGGGCGGATTCAAGGCGTTTGTGGCATTGCCGTTTCATCCGTCGGGGACCCGGTTACCGGTCATGTACGGGCCCGGCGGGAGTGTGGTGACCCGTATCGTCGCGCTGGCCCGCTTATATTTGGACAACATTCCGCACATCAGGGTGCTGGCCAACTATGTGGACCGCAAACTGCTCGGAGTCCTGATCCATTCCGGTGTCGATGACGTGGGGTCGACGAGTCTGGATGAACGCATTGTGCGTGCTGCCGGAGCGCCGGATGTGCGCCGGCTGGCCGGGGTGGACTCCATGCGCAGTTTTCTGGAGAGCGTCGGGGGTGAACCGGTGCTGACCGAGAGCACGTACCGGAATATTAAGGCGACCGATGGAGCGGTTCACGGGGCGCAGGGAAGTCGTACGGTTGCGGAGGTGTTGGCCGGTGCGCTGGCCGGGAAACGGATTTCGGCTGAGCAGGCCGTGCTATTGCACGATCAGGCGGGACTGCATGAACTCGGGCTGGCGGCTCATCGGCGCCGGATGGCGGTGGTGCCGGGGCGCGAGGTGACGTTTGTCTTGGATCGCAACCTTTCGTTCACGAATGTCTGCGAGGCGGGTTGCCGTTTCTGTGCATTCCATGTGAAGCCGGGTGCTGTCGGCGGTTTTCTGATGTCAATCGACGAGATTGTGAAGGCGGTGGTTGAGGCCGAGGCCGGTGGCGCCACACAGATACTGATTCAGGGAGGACTCAATCCCGATTTGAACATCGAGTTCTATGAGGCGATGTTCCGTGCGATCAAGCGTTGCACGGGCGTCTGGTTGCATTGTCTATCGCCGGCGGAGATTCTTTTCCTGTCGCGCCAGTCAGGGTTGACGGTCAAAGGGACCATGGAGCGACTGGTGGCGGCGGGACTTGATTCGCTGCCCGGGGGAGGGGCGGAGATTCTGGTGGATGAGGTGCGTCGGAATGTGTCGCCGCGCAAGATTACGGCGGGTGATTGGTTGAGTGTGATGGAAACGGCACACGGACTGGGATTAAAGGCATCGGCCACGATGGTCTACGGGCTTGGCGAGACGACGGCGCAACGGGTTGAGCATCTGATGCGAATCCGGGAACTTCAGGACCGGACCGGGGGTTTCACGGCGTTCATCCCGTGGAGTTTCCAGCCGGACAGGACGCAGGTGCAGCAACCGAAGGCCAGCGGGCTCGACTATCTGCGGATGGTGGCGCTTGCCAGACTGGTGCTGGATAATGTGCCGCATGTGCAGGCCGGCTGGGTGACTGAGGGTCCCGATATGGCACAACTGGCCCTCGAGTACGGGGCGGATGATTTTGGCGGGGTGTTGATGGAGGAGAAAGTCGTCAAGGCGACAGGGGTGGGATATGAGATTGCCCTGGATCACCTCATTACGCTGGTTCGGCAGATCGGGATGAACCCGGTGCA
>JBIJCW010000263.1:0-2639 GCA_044344495.1 Kiritimatiellia bacterium
TCCTGCCCCAGAGAGGATTATGATGAAGATTACGATTAAGATTACGAAGGAAAGTTCAACAATCCCAATCTCGCAAACAATTCCAAAACATCAGCAAATACGGTGATTTTTGAGCATGAAACGTCGCCTATGGGATGACAGTAATCCAGTTTCAAATCATTCATCGGCAAAACGACATCGGGACTTTCAACGCTTTGGTTCTCTTGGCGGCGATGTTAGGTCCTTGATGTAGTGATGTCAAACAACGAGGAGACGCTTTTTCATAAAAAACACCCCTGCGCTGGCCTCCCCCGCAATCCCGGGTCCATGCGGCCAGGGATCACCGGAGTGCGTTCGGATCCGACCCTGCAAGAATTAATGATTGAAGCACTGCAAAGTTCATGTAAATCATGTCGCCTGTTGGATGGGTGAGACGAGTTGGACGAGCTAATAAACTGGAGAGAACAAGGAGCATCACATGGGACAGGATGGTTTTAGCGAAGTGACGAGTGAGTCGTGGTTCAGCAGGATCGCGGGAGCGTTCAAGGGGATCCTGGTAGGGCTGGCTCTTTTCGCTGTATCCTTTGTGCTCCTGTTCTGGAATGAGGGACGCGCGGTCAAAACCTATCGGGCACTCCAGGAGGGTAGTGCGGCGGTCATTGATGTGGCCGCGGATCGGATTGAGTCCTCGAACGACGGCCGGCTGGTGCATGTCTCGGGCAAGGCGGTGACTTCCGCCCAGTTGAAGGATCCTGTTTTCCAGATCTCGGCGAAAGCGTTGAAACTGGCTCGCGTCGTTGAGATGTATCAGTGGAAGGAGTCCTCCTCGCGGTCGACGGAGAAGAAGCTTGGCGGGGGAGAGGAAACCAGGACGACCTACACGTACAGCAAGGAGTGGGCGGGTCGAACGATAGATTCTTCCGGATTCAAGCAGGCGGCGGATCATCAGAACCCGGTGGCGTTTCCAAGCGAATCGACGGAATGGCTGGCGGACCCGGTCACGATCGGGGCCTTTACCCTTACCCCGGCGCAAGTCGGGCGGATCGGCAATGCCTTATCCCTGCCGGTCGAGGCAATGCCTTCCGAAGCGGTAACGCTGAAAGAGCCCGTCACGGTGGCTGGCGCCGGTTATTACATTGGCAAGGACCCGGCCGCGCCGCAGATTGGGGATGTTCGCGTTTCCTTCAAGGTGACGAACCCCGGCGATGTGAGTATCGTCGCAAAACAGACCGGCAATAGCTTTGCTCCCTATGTCACCCGCAATGGCAAGCCGATTGACCTCCTGGAGAATGGAACCGCATCGGCGGCGGGCATGTTCAAGTCTGCCAGGAATAGCAACAAGACGCTGACCTTGATTCTCCGGGTGGTCGGTTTCGTGCTGATGTTCATCGGCTTGAATCTGATGTTGAAGCCGCTGTCGGTGCTGGCGGATGTTCTGCCTTTTCTCGGAAGTGTGGTCAGTGTGGGGACCGGAATCATCTCCTTCCTGGCCTCCCTGTTGTTGACCTGCATTACCATTTCCATTGCCTGGATTGTCTACCGCCCCGTGGTGGGGATTTGCCTGCTGGTGGTTGGCGGCGGCCTGGCCTATCTGATCCGGAACCGCCTGCAGGCAACCAAACCGGCTCAGACTGCCTGAGGACACGCCCCGGGAGCGGCATCGTCTTCTCTGGCCATATTGGCTCAAATTGACTGAATCGACACCGTTTGTCCACGGACAGCCAGGCCCTTCAACTAAGCTGGCTCGACTCCGCTCACCACAGGTCAGGGCTGGGGGAGGAGAAGTTTAGATTATGGAATCTCCTCCTCTTGCCTGCCCTGAGCCTTGTCGAAGGGCTGCCCTGAGCCTTGTCGAAGGCCTGCCCTGAGCCTGCCTGCGGTGAGTTTGTCGAACCCGTCGAAGGGCTCTTTGAATTACTCCCAGAGGGGGTGCGGGAATTATGGTTGCCGGTACTCCGGCAGCCGGAATTCCCGCAACATTTTCACGACGGCAAGGTATTCTCTGTGTCTCTGTGTCTCCAGCGCAGCGGGTGGTGAAAAATCTCTTTGGGTCGCGATGGGGCCGATGGCTGGGGATATACCAAAACTCGGAGATGCGCCCGCCACCTACGGGCTTTTGTCATAGTGCTGTCATAGTGCTTGTCTCAAACCGCCAATTCGCTATTCTCTCTCACTTATTTCACGTTTGAATCTGTCAATACATTGACACAGTTCTTGGAAGCAAATCAGGGAGAATAGAGTATGCCAGTCAAAATCGCCGTTATCGGGGCAGGCAGCATCGGATTCACCAGGGCGTTGATGAAGGACACCTTGTCGGTTCCCGAGCTTTCGGATGCCGTCTTTGCGTTTCATGACCTCAACGGGCGCAACCTGGACATGATTACGCAATTGGCCGTGCGGGACATCAAGGCGAACAAACTGAAGGCCAAGGTTGTTCCGACCCTGAACCGGCGCAAGGCGCTGGATGGCGCTGAATTCGTCCTGAACACGACGCGCATCGGCGGCCTGAAAGCCTTTCAGCAGGACGTCGATATCCCGCTCAAGTACGGCGTGGACCAGTGCGTCGGCGACACCCTCTGCATCGGCGGCATCATGTACGGACAGCGGAACATTCCCCAGATCCTGGCGTTCTGCAAAGACATTCGCGAGGTGGCGGCGCC
>JBIJCW010000196.1:0-4034 GCA_044344495.1 Kiritimatiellia bacterium
CGAAGTCAATCTCCCGCCCAGCTCGCAGGACCGCCACACCAGCGTTCTTGCTGATTCCACTCTCCTGCTTCTCAGTATTGGACAGCGAGACCCACTCCGCTACCGGGAGTTCCACGAATCTGACAACAACCTTGCCAACTGTTTCCCCCGTACCACTATCTTGCCGTATGGGGTATTCCAGGACATCGCCATACATGGAGGCACCTTCAAGGTTGTCCCCCGCTCGAAGGAAGAGAGGATCGACAGGCAAAACCATCTCTCCGTTCACCCTCACCGTCTTTCCATCCCAAAGCATGCGCCGGAAAATCCTGCCCAGTTCGCGCTTCAACCGACGAAGCAGCGCGGATTCCCGCTTAAGACTCAGTCGGTCACATTTCCGCCATACAACAATTGTCCCGCTACTTGCCTGCCGTCCCCCGAACTCTACCGGCACTTTCCGTCGTACCGGCTCGGGGATGTCGCGCAACTTTCCCGCGCGGATTTCGTCAACATCGAGATAAGACCACCACACCACGCCAGGCTTGGTCCACGTGTAGACCTCAAGCCGTCGGGCTTGACTCACCGAACTATTGGGTAACCCCATGCCAAACCGACCGGTTCCGCTCCGCAGTCCGAATCGACTACTTCCACCAAACTGCAGTGCGAGTTCCAGAACAGCAGGCGACATTCCCGACCCGTTGTCAGACACTACAATAGCCCGTGCGGTCGCATCATCTGGATCCGGTCTGAAGTCGATCTCTACGCCTTTCGCCTCCGCTTCAAAAGCGTTGTCCACCAACTCGGCCATGGCCGAGCCAGTACCGCGATATCCGGCGTCACGAATGGCCTGTATGAATTGCTGAAGTTCGACGATGGGAGTTTTCATGCTGACCAACCCCTTGGAAGAAGGACCTGGGAGGGGCCGCCACGCCCCTCCCGTCCACGGTTTCTTACTTGGCCTCAGATTCCGCCGTCGCCGCGTCTGCAGACTCGGCATCCTCCACCGGTTCCCGCCGGTCGAGTAGTGTCAAGGCTACCTTGAGCCGTTTGGACCACTCCGCCCGTTCCATCTGATAGAACAGTTCCATGTCCTCAGTCGCATCCAGTTCGCACGACCCGATGGCAAACAGCAGCAGTTCGAGCGAAGTCTTAACCCGCGCCGTGGCGTCCGGGCCAGAGTACAGGTCGGAGTAGAACGCGTGCGCCGTGTTGATAAACAGACGTTTTTGCGCACCAAACTGCTCCGTGCGAAAGAACGGAGCACCTTCTTTGGCCTCCAGCATCACCTTGTACGGATGCTCCTGGGTCTGCTTGGCGATCTCGGCCACATGCTCTGCGGCCGGCTTCCCTGTTTCCTTTGCCTTCTTGGCTGCTTCCTCGACTACCCTCTCCTTTGCCTTCGTCTCTTTCTCCGGCGAAGGCTTTACAGCCTTCCTGACGAACTTGTCGGCCTCCGACATGATCTGCTCGGACTCCTTCGCAGTGGTGTCAGTGGCTTCATCGGCTGCCTTCTTTTCCTTCCTAGCTTTGCCAATACTTTCCCAGAGCGCCTTCACCATCTGACCCACGCCTTGGTCATCCAGGATGGCCCACATTCGTTCGGAGATCACAACTTGCTGTTTGTTCACAGTGATCCCGAAATCCTCATCCAGGACCGGGTCAAAGTCCACTTCAACAGCCCAGTTCCGATCATAGTTTATGATGACCTTGTTGTCGGCGTCCTTGGGGAAGCATGCGCGCTCAACCAAATCAATCTGCCTTCCGGCCCTGCACACGATGAAGTATGCGTTGTTGTCGGCCATGATAGGAAACCGCTGATTGTTGTTTCGCCCGTCCACATTCTCGCCGCCGTTTTGGAACCCAATGGGCATGCACGAAAACCGGAACTTCACACGCCCGATCTTCCCGTTCGATGCCTTCACGTCGAACTGAAGGTCTTCACGCGCCTCCGCGAAGATGCCATTGCCCACGTCGTAGAAACGTGCCCCTGGGTCAAGAAACAGGGGATCAACCGCCTGAGCTTTCTCGCCATTCACACAAACGGCGCAGTTCCGTAAGACATGTCGGTAAACGAGACCGACATGCTGCATGATCGCTTTGTGAAAACCATTGGGCTTTCGGAAACCCGTGGTCAACCTGTCGGGGTTCACGAGCAAGACCACTGTCCCGTGCGTCAGTTCGCGCTTCCCGAGGTGCTTCCTCACGAAATCAGGGAGATCCGCCTTCACAGCTGGGGGGGCGACCACGATACCCTTGTCATTCGTGTATCTACCTGAGCAGATCTCCGGTAGGTCAATCACCACCTTGTGCCAGCCGAACCCATCTGTCCGCGAATACACTTCATAGTGCTTCGCGATGCTCACTGCCGCGCTGGGCAACCCGAAACCATACCGGCCAAAACCGGTCCGATCGTTTGCGCGATGCGTTCCTCCCCACAAGACCGAAGCTCGGATCATATCGGGCTCCATGCCATGCCCGTCGTCAATGACCGCGATGTTCGAAATCTCGTGCCTATTCGCCTCAGGACTCTCCACCGTGTAGACGATATCCACTCTACCGGCCTGCGCCTGCATGGCATTATCAACAAATTCGTCGAGTGCCGTGCCGGTTGACTTGTACCCACTGTCACGCATACCGGCAACGAAGGCCTCGGCGGCCACCAGACTGAAACTGGCGTCGCCCTTCTTCTTCAGTTCCTCCACATACTTGTGTTGCCGCTCGTAGTCCGTGTCGTCGAATACAGTCAACTGCTCCGTTGCCTCTTTCGCACCCTTCTTCGTTCTCATTCTGTTTCTCCTGCATGGGCCCATATTGGGGCCTCTGGATGTTACGTGGGCATTTCCTCATCCCCGGCCGCGATGTCCGCGTCCAGCGACTGCAGTCGACCGCCGGACTCGGCGTTCAATTGCGACAAGGTCCGGCGCTGCGACCGGCGCCAGTGCAACATTCTGCTCAGGACGCTCTGGTAGATAAACGTGCCAAGGCGCACTCCGCGTCCCTGATCGAAACGGTGAAGTGCCTCAAACAAGGCGAGATACCCCTCCTGCTCCAGGTCGTTGTGGGACTCGGCGCCCGTAGAAAACCGCCGTGCGAGCCCCTTGACCATGGATGCTAACGCACGCGGATAGATTCCAGTGCGGTTTGTGCCATGAGGACCACCCGACAGGGCGGTAGTAAGAAGATCCAATTCGCCGTCAACAGTATACTCAGCCATACAAGCCTCCTTCCGGGCGGCGGAGGCTCAAGCCAAGTTGTTCACTTTATTTACGGGCCACTATTTGGGCCTCTGCGTGAACCACCGTCAACCGCATGGCATTGGATCACAGACAACAACTGGCGTCAACACCGTCTTCGCACACTGTCTTCGCATTTTCGCATTCCGCTTCACAGCATTACGCGACTACCCACATTATTCCCGCCATTCCGCAGGAATTAACGTGCCTAGTTCGTTTATTTCATTAAGCAGGATTGACGCTGCCCAGGAAAGCATACTTAGACAAGCCTAACGTGCTGTCTGGGAATCCCTTCCGCATCCCACCCCCCTGACTAGCCAACCATAAAGAACTCGGTCAATTGAGTCAGAACCAGACTCAACCGATTCCCGCCCGTTCTGCACCGGGCGCAGAGCACACGAATATTCGCGGCATGGTTCTCAACTTCATCGGCAATATCGGCAGGCACCAACATCGCCGCATCCTGCCCACATACCACTCCACGAAGATAACCCGCCGCACCGCAACGCTCGAATCGCCCTCCGTGTAACGCTCCGTAGTCCATCAGACAACTGTCGATGCACCCCTCTGCGGCCTTTTCCCACCATCCGCCTGCCCAGTATGCTTGGCAAAGTGCACGCACATGGCAGCCGCGACATCTCTCAACGCACGGCTTGGCATCAATCTTTCCGCTTTTTATAATCTGATCCGCCGTATCGGCACGCGCTCGATATCCATTAAGACTCATCCCTCCGATGGCGTCTCCCTCCAAAATGACCTCGCCCCTTGCATCGCCACGCCCATAAACCAGTCGCAGTCGTTTCACGGCGCGTCCTGTCGCCG
>JBIJCW010000197.1:0-4020 GCA_044344495.1 Kiritimatiellia bacterium
TGGTGCTGCTCAAACCCGGCGGCCTGCCCCCCCAACTTCCCGCGCCGGGCCTGGAATTCCTCCAGTACACTCGTGCGCAACACCAGCGGAGTCAGCGGTTTCTGCAGAATACGCGTGATGCCAAGACTGGCCGCCTTCTCAGACGACACGTCATCCACGTACCCCGTCATGATGATAAAGCCCAGCCAGGGCCAGATATGCCGGGCCTCCTCGACAAAGGTAATGCCGTCCATTTCCTGCATGCGCAGGTCCACCATCACCACATCAAAGTCCTGACGCAGCAGAATCTGCAACGCCATGCGGCCGTTTTCCGCCTCCTCCACGGCACACCCCTGGGACGAAAGCACCCGGTAAACCAGCGTCCGGATGGTATCATCGTCATCCACCACCAGCACACGAATGCCTGCCAGACTGTTCTTTGCGTCCACTTGGGTCATGTTCATTTCCCCTGCTGCTGACTCAACGTCACATGAAGGTCATCCGCCGTGATGGTCCCCATCGCCATCAGGACCTCACCCAACCGCCCCCCCGACTCCTTCTGTTTTGCCAGGGCCGCCTCCAACTGCTCCGCCGTGATCAACCGCCGGTCCAGCAAGAGATCCCCCAACTTGCGCCGAAAGGTACGCAGTTGCACTTCCGACGGATAGGCATGCGCTGTCTTGCCCCATTCCGGCACCTTGCCCGCCAGACGCGCGGTCACATACCGCCGGATTGCCTTGCAGGTTGCCGCGAAGTTAAGAAGATTGCCGTAGAAAAGCCGCGGCACCGCCAGCATCCCCTGCAGCGGCCCGTATACATGCCAACTGCATGCCATCCGGTTGAATAACCGCCAGAAGAAAAGCAGCATGACCACCTGCACCACCCTATAGGCCGGTTCCTCGCCGGATACCAGCGGCGGCACCGCCCACTTGGGATTCATCGCCCCAATCAGGGTCGTCAGCCCCCAGTAAGCCACCACCACATACCCCACCACCGTCAGCAAATTCGCCAGAACCGACTTGCGGTCCCGCATCAGGCAGTAGTCCGAACCGGGACGCCCCGTCCACCCGAAACTCCACCCCTGCAAGGAAATCCCCAGGATCCACCGCGATTTCTGGTGCACCGCCGTCGCGAACGTCGAAGGAAAGAACTCACGGGTCGCCAACCGCTCCTTCACCCGCCGCGTGACTGGCCGCCCATGCGAATCCTTCTCCGTGACCTCGCGCTCCACCACCTGCTGCAGCAGGATCTTACGCCCCGGCATGTCCTTGAGACTCAGACCCATCACATAATCCTCGGTCAGGGACTTGATGTCGAACAACTGGTTGTTCCGCAACGTCGCAAGATAATCCATCGCCGCACGGGTCATCGCCGTCCCCACCCCCGCCGAGGGAATCGCCCTCGACAGCACTTCCCGCACCCGGAGGTCCTTCGTATGGTTCTCCGCGAATTCGTCCATGTACATGCCAACCGTCATGTTGAACCACTCCTGCTCCAGCGGAAACACGGGCACCTGGATGAACGGAATCCGCGGCATCAGGAAGTTGTAGTACTTAAGGGAAAGCGGATGGATCACATCCTCGGCATCATGAAACACAAAGAACTCAAAGCGGCAATCATGATCCTTCTCAAACACCTTGATCCCCTGGAAGATCCAGTTCAGACAGTCGGCTTTGTTCGTCGGCCCGTCGGCCGGCGTCACCGCCACCTGGATATTCGGGTAAATCTCACGAATCTTCTCCACCTCCAGCTTGGTGGCCTCGTCGTTTGGATAGGTCCCCACAAATATCTGGTAGTTCCGGTAGTGGACCGTGTTGATCGTGTTCAACAACATCCGGCCAATGACATTGGACTCATCCCACGCCGGAATAATAATGGCCGCCTGCTTCTCCTCCACCGCATCCAGTTGAGCCCGGGTCACCGGCCGGATCACCCCGCGCCGGAAAACCTTCCGGAAGAACAACCGGATATAGAAGACGGCGTCAATGATCAGGTCATCCAGCCCGCTGAGGAGATAGAACCCCGCCAGGATAAAGAAGAAGTACCGGAAGAACAACCAAATGGAGAACCACAAGTCCATGAACAAAAGCACACCCCCCTGAATTTCCATAGATGGTAAGCAACCCAGCCGTTTCATTCAAGGTTTTACATTGTGCCCCGGGCCGCAGTGTCATACAAATAACCCGGACATGGCCACTTTACACACATCCCTGAATCCCCCGCCCAGCCCGCGCCAGGTGGCGGTCCTGGATATCGGCGCGCGCGCCATCCGCCTGGATGTCGCCGAAATCACCGGCACCCGCCTGCGAATACTCGAATCCCTCCAGCGCTCCGTCAACCTCGGCAAGGAAACCTTCGGCGCCGGCAGCATCAACCGTGCATCCATCGAGGAGTGCGTCGAAATCATCAGGGGATTCCGCCATGTCATGAGCGAATACGGCGTCACCGCCGCCGACCAGATCCGCGCCGTCGCCACCAGTTCCGTGCGCGAAGCCGCTAATCGCGACGCCTTCCTGGACCGCATCTATATCGCCACCGGCATCCCCGTGAACGTCCTCGAGGATGCCGAGGTGGAACACCTCATCCACCTCGCCACCCACGACCTCTTCGAAGCCAACCCCGCCCTGAACCGCGGCAACACCATCATCGCCGAAGTCGGCGGCGGCACCACCCGCCTGCTCCTCATCCAGAATGGCTTCGTCACCCATTCCGGCACCTACAAACTCGGCGCCCTGCGAATCCAGGAGTCCCTCGATTCCTACCAGACCCCGCCGGAACACCTCTGCTCTGTCCTGAATCAGCACATCCAGCGCACCGTGAACCAGATCGTCGAAACCATGCCCCCCTCCAAGTCACCCGTCCTCATCGCCCTGGCCGGCGATCTGGAAAACGCCATGCGGCGCCTCATCGGCGGCTGGAACAAAACCGATACCACCCGCGTCAGGATGGCGGACTTTACCCTCGCCGAAACCATCGTCGCCACACCCCCCGAAGACCTGATGCGGGAACATCACCTCCCCCCCCATGAGGCCGAAACCGTCGGCCAGACCCTGCTGATCTACGACCGCCTCGCCCGCGCCTTCGGCGTCAAGACCATGCTCCTCTCCGTCAAAAGCATGCGCCGCGGCCTCCTGATGAAAATGGCCGGCCAATCCATGGGCGCGGCCCGGTTCGCAGAACAGCTCGCCCACTCCGCCATCGCCCTGGGTCGCAAGTATCACTTCGATGAAGCCCACGCCACCCAGGTCGCCACCATCGCCCTTCAACTCTTCCGCGCCCTTCAGTCCGAACACGGCCTCGACGCCCGCCATGAGACCCTCCTGCGCACCGCCGCCATCCTGCACGATATCGGCGCCTTCGTCAGCAACACCGCCCACCACAAGCACTCCATGTACCTCATCCTCAACAGCGAACTCTTCGGCTTGACCCGGCACGACAACGCCATCGTGGCCCTCGTCGCCCGCTACCACCGCCGCTCCGTCCCCCGCCCGCTCCATCCCGAATACGCCGCCCTCGACCGCGACAGCCGGATCGCCACCTCCAAACTGGCCGCCCTCCTCCGTGTGGCCGACGCCCTCGACCGCAGCCACATCCAGCACTCCCGCGACCTCGCCTTTTCCCGCGAGGATAACCGCTTTGTCATCACCCTGGCCAACGTGGAGGACGTCACCATGGAACGCCTTGCCCTTAAGGAAAAAGCCAGCCTGTTTGAGTCAATCTTCGGGATGCAGGTCGTTCTCCGTACCGCCTCCACCATGAAAGGACCGGCATTCGATGGCTGAGAAACCCACTCGCTTCTTCAATCGCGAACTGAGCTGGCTGGAGTTCAACCGCCGGGTTCTGGAGGAGGCCTGCGACCCCGCCACCCCCCTCCTGGAACGTCTGAAGTTCCTGGCCATCACCGCCTCCAACCTGGATGAATTCTTCATGGTCCGCGTCGGCAGCCTCCAGCAACTCATCCGGCAGGGCCACGACGAACCCGATCCCGCCGGCCGACCGCCCCCCCGGCAGCGGTGCGGGTTGGCGGGAGTGGTGGGGCGG
>JBIJCW010000198.1:0-4005 GCA_044344495.1 Kiritimatiellia bacterium
TAATGGTTGATGGTTGATGGTTGATGGGGGAGATGAGAGGAGAGGTGAATGGTGAATGGAGGGTGCTATGTTGCTAGGGCTTAGGCGAAAGAATCCATACCGGGAGTTGGAGAAGAAACTGGGTTACGCCTTTAAGCGTCGTGCGTTGCTGGAGATGGCGCTGACGCACCGGTCGTACCGGTTTGAGACGCGTGATATCGAAGAGGATAACCAGCGACTTGAGTTCCTTGGGGATGCGGTTCTCGGGTTTATTGTGGCCGCCCATCTGTATGACGCCCATGCGGAGGGCCGGGAGGGTACCTTGACCGACCTGCGGAGCAGTGTGACCAGCGGAAAGGCGCTGGGGGCGATCGGCAAGGCGATGGAACTTGGCGAGTTTGTGCGACTGGGTAAGGGTGAGGAGGCTGCCGGTGGCCGGCAGCGGGCATCGCTGTTGTCGGATTGCGTGGAGGCGGTGATTGGCGCGGCCTATCTGGATGGCGGAGTGAAGGCGGCGGAACGGATTGTGGAGAAGGTGGTCATTCCCCAGTTCAGTCCCGGCCGGATGGCCGATTGGACGGACAATCCAAAAGGGAAATTGCAGGAGATCAGTCAGCGCCGTTACGGCAAGAGTCCGGAGTATCGCCGGGTGGGCGAGGCGGGGCCTGCGCATCAGAAGACGTTTGTCATCGATGCCCTGGTGAACGGGCAATCGCTGGGGCGCGGGACAGGCTCCAACCGCCGTGCGGCCGAAGCTGAAGCGGCCACCCAGGCGGTTATGGCACTGTTGAGTCCACCGGGTGTAGGGCGGGCGGCCGATGAGCCCGGTTTTCCTGGGTGATGGTGGTCAGAACGCTGGTTCCCATCAGCATGCAGGCGAAGATGGCGATCCACAGGAGGGTGGTGGAGCCGGGGAATTTGCGCGCAAGGCGCAGGGATGCGATCCCCCAGATCAGGGCGAAGGCAATGATCGCCATGGAAACACGTTCCGAGCAGGACCAGCCATAGTGCCAAAACAGGACGATGCGGCTCCATGGGGTGAAAGTGGTTTTCAAGCCGGCGGCCTTTCCATAGGCGATGGCCAGATTGCGCCGGAGGTCGGGTCTTGATCCCGAATAGCGTTCCGAGCGGAGCAGTACCTGGATGGCGTCGTCGGGTTTATCGGCGAGCAGCAAAGCTGTGCCCTGATTGAAGAACAGGTTGGCGTTTCGAACACCCAGATCGACCAGTTTCTGGTAGGTGGCGGCGGCAGTAAGAAATGACTCGGGTGTTTGTGCGGCGGCCATTTGGGTGTTGGCCTCGTTCCAGAGAAATTCATGTTCAGGATCGGGTGCGGCGGTCAGGTCTGAAGCCAACACCGGGGTCATCAGCAGGATGGCGAGGAGGCGGTTCCGGTTTGACCGGGCCTTGGGGTGATTCAGGGCTTGCTCGACGGCGTCGAGTGCCGCCATGGACGTCGCGAGGTCCTGTTTAGCGGGTGTCGGCAGATGGTTGGCGCCGAAGGTGTGGTCGACATGCTGCTGCATGGTGTTGGCGAAAGCGGCGGCAGTCTCGGGCGGCACGTGGTGTTTCAGCAGGATGAGACGGGTTTCGTCGGGTGTCAGGCTGGCGGCAGGGATATGCAGGCGCAGTTCCAGATAGCGGCGGAAGGCATGATCGGCTGAGGGGCGTTTTGCCTGGGCGGTATGCGTCGATGCCTTCAAGATGTGCTTGGCCGTCGAGAGGGCGCGGCGTTGACGCCATGCCTTTTCCACGGCGTGGCGATGGCGGTAGAGTGTACGTGTGGCGAGGGCGGCAATGAAGACCGCAGGGCCGAGGAGGGCGATGGTCGTCCAGCGGCCGGCATGGGCAATGATAGGAGTGCTGGCGGGTGCCCCCGGGGGTAGGCGCAGGCCAGCCGGGGCCATGGCGGCCTGAAGGCGGCGGTGGGCCATGGCGGCCTCATTGGTGTTGCCGCCGATAACCTGGGAGACGGTAATCTCGGTTGCCTGCCGTACCTTGAGGGGAATCGGGGCGGTGGCGACGATACGGTATTGACCGTTGGAGGTGTCGTAATAGGCGACCTGAACGGGAGCGAGTTCAAAAGTGCCGGGCTTACGCGGGCGGAGGGTGTAGGCGTATTGAACGGTTCCGTTGTGGCGGGTGGTCTTGACGGTGTCGTCGTAGATGTCGAAGCGCGAAACCAGATTTGTCTGCAGTCCAAGTTTGGGTGGGAACAGGTTCCGGATTTGGACGGGGCCCCCCAGCGTCAGGGTGAGGGTCAAGGGGTCCCCGACGTTGCAGGTTTGAGCATCGAGGGCCGCTTCCACCGTGAGTGCGGAGCCGATGGCACCGATATAACAGTCAGGACGGTCCTTTTCGGGTGGGGGCACGACCCGGACGATGGCGGCGGGGCCGACGGCGAAGATATCCCGGCCATCGGCGGAACCATCGCGATTGACCACAGAAGGGACGCGGCCCTTGAATAACACGGGGCCGAAGGTGTAGTTGCCTTCGGCCTGGGGGGTGTAGCGCAACATAAAAGCGTATTCCCAATAGGCGGTGTTGTTGGTGACAACGGAAGTGCGTTCCAGCGTGAAGCGTGCCGGCATGCCCTGGGCACTGAACATGGCGCTGAAGTCGAACATGTCGGGCTGGACGGTGAAGTCGTTGATGGTGAATCCAGGCTGGTTGCGCCGGATCAGGTGTTCATTGAGGAATTGGCGGATATCGGGTCCACTCAATCCGTCCGGGAGCGAATCGGAGAGGAACGGGAGATTGAGATTGGGCGGGTCCTGGGAAAACAGGGGATCGATGTCGGCATTGGGTGGGGGTAATTTCCTGATGCGTACGGCGAGACGGATATCGAAGGGGTCATCGACCAGCACGGTATCGCGCGAGGCTGTGACGGATATATCAACGAGGTCCTGGCGGGTGACGCCCGTGACGGAGACGGTGGGTCCCGGGGCGGACACCGTAGTGCCGTCCATGGTGACGGTGACGGGTCCAAGGACGAGTTCCCCGGCTGTCGCCGGAGTGACTTTGTAGTGAAAGGCGCGGCCGGAGAATCCTTCCCGGCGCATTTGCCCGTTGATGATGACAATACTCTGATGGCTGATATCCCGACTTCCCAGGAAATCAACCTGGCAGTTCCGGAGGGCGGAAAGGTCAGGGGTATCCGTTTCGGACGCATCGCCGACCCTGACTTCCAGCAACAGGGGTTCGCCCAAGTAAACGCGCTCGCGGCTTGCGGTGACCTCAAGGGTTGGCGCGGCGATGGCGGTAGCGGACAGGAGACGGAGGGCGATCAGGACACAGGTGGCGACGCAGGCGTTCCGCCATCCGACGTTGACATCCGGGAGGGAGGGGTGCCTGCGGCGCCGAGCAAATGCCTGACGAACTATTCGCAGGGGGATCATGGTTACCAGTCTCTTTCAGCCGGGGACATGGGGATTTGTGAGTCACGTTCCCGCTTTTCCTGTTCGTGCTCCTTTTCCCGTTGTTTGGCCTTGTCGAGGAGGCGTTTGACGTCCTCGGGTGCCATCTGGTCCTTGGGATCCTGCTTCTGCTGCTTCTCCGGCTGTTTCGGTTCTTGCTTGGGTTCCTGCTGGTCCTGTTGTTGCTGATCCTGTTGTTGATCTTTCTGGTTCTGCTGCGGTTGTTTCTGGTCCTGTTGAGGTTGCTGCCGGGCCTGTTTGGGGAGCAAGTTGTCGATTTCCTTCAGTACCCGGTAAGCTTCACGCTGCTGGTCGATCGAGGTGGAGAGATTGATTCCCAAGGCTTGGGATGCGTTGTGCTGGAGTACGGCGGCATCCTTGGCGAGTTGTAGAATCCTGGCGCGAGTCTCGGGAGTGATGAGTTGCCTGACGGTATTGGTGCCTGTGGCGGATGCGGTTCCATTGGTGGCCGATGGTGGCGGTTGTGGGGCGTTTAGTCCCTCGGGCGGGACCTGTTCCTCGAAGCGGGATGAAAACAGGTCAGTCAAGGCGGCGGCCTCATTCTGTTCGTTAGAGACGGTGGTCCTTACGGTCTGATTCAGGGGGGGGG
>JBIJCW010000104.1:0-7990 GCA_044344495.1 Kiritimatiellia bacterium
TCAGTGAGGGCTTGTTCCGGTGGCGGTTGAGGGTGGCAGCATGGTGATGCATGCCTTACGCCTTCGGTCCAGATTCTTATACCCGTACGCATCCCCCTCCGCTGAAGCTGCGGTGGAGAAGAGGTCACGGGGATCGGCACAAAAGGGCGGTATTGCACCGCCATATTATTCTGGCTTGAAAAGGCTTGTGTGGGCGCGGTCAAAAGCGTATCGTTCGGCGGCTTTATTTTGCCTGATTTTGGACTGAGTCAGGGCATGCATGCCCTATGCACTAGTGAACACAAGGAGATGAGGCGATGGCGGACAAGACAATGATCATGGTGGACGGGAACCAGGCGGTGGCTAATGTCGCTCATGCGACCAACGAGGTGTGTGCGATTTACCCAATCACACCGTCATCCTCCATGGGGGAGTGGGCCGATGAATACTCGGCGGATGGCAGGAAGAACATCTGGGGTACCATTCCTGCCGTTGTGGAACTGCAGTCCGAGGGCGGTGCCAGCGGCACGGTCCATGGCGCGCTGATGTCCGGTGCACTGACGACGACGTTCACGGCATCCCAGGGGTTGTTGCTGATGATCCCGAACATGTACAAGATCGCCGGCGAGCTCACGAGCACGGTGTTTCATGTGTCCGCCCGGTCACTGGCATGCCAGGGGTTGTCCATTTTCGGCGACCATTCGGATGTGATGGCGATTCGCCAGACGGGATTTGCGATGCTGGCATCGGCGAGCGTCCAGGAGGCGCATGACTTTGCGCTGATTGCCCAGGCGGCGACCCTGCAGTCCCGCGTGCCGTTTGTGCACTTTTTTGACGGGTTCCGGACCTCGCACGAGGTGCAGAAGATCGAGGAGATCTCCACCGATACGATCCGGGCGATGATCACGGATGAACTGGTGTTTGCGCACCGCCAGCGGGCGTTGTCGCCCGATCGGCCGATGATTCGCGGCACGGCCCAGAACCCCGACGTGTATTTCCAGGGGCGTGAGACGGTGAACAAGTACTACGATGCCTGTCCGGGCATTGTGCAGAAAGCCATGGATCAGTTTGCCAAACTCACAGGGCGCCAGTACAAGCTGTTCGACTATGTGGGGGCCCCGGATGCCGAGCGCGTGATCGTGGTCATGGGATCCGGCGCCGAAACGGTCCATGAGACGGTGGAAACGCTGGTGGCCAACGGGGAGAAGGTTGGTGTACTTAAGGTACGGCTCTTCCGGCCCTGGGATATCAAGACCTTTGTGCAGACGTTGCCGGCGACGGTACGGTCGATTGCCGTGCTGGACAGGACCAAGGAGCCGGGTGCGATTGGCGAGCCGATGTACGAGGACGTGCGTACGGCGATTGGCGAGGCCCAGAGCGCGAAGATCATGCAGACCAAGTTCTATCCGCTGGTGCTGGGCGGACGTTATGGATTGGGTTCGAAGGAGTTTACGCCGGCCATGGTGAAGGCGGTGTTTGACAACCTGGTCAGCGGGCTGAAGAATCATTTCACCGTGGGCATCAATGACGATGTCACGGGGATGAGTCTCTCCTATGATCCGTCGTTCCATCTGGAGCACAAGGGGCGTTTTGAGGCGATGTTCTACGGGTTGGGTTCCGACGGGACCGTGGGGGCCAACAAGAACTCGATCAAGATTATCGGTGACGATACTGAATTCTCGGCCCAGGGTTATTTCGTTTACGATTCCAAGAAGGCCGGAACGATCACGGTGTCGCACTTGCGCTTCGGGCCGGGGCCGATCCGCAGTCCGTATCTTTGCACGAAGGCGGACTTTGTGGCGTGCCACAACTTCTCGTTTGTCGAGAAGTACGACATGCTGGCGAGTGCCAAGGTTGGGGCGACCTTCCTGCTGGCAAGTCCCTACAGTGCGGACGAGGTGTGGAATCATCTGCCTGACGAGCTGGCGCAGCAGATCATCGACAAGAAAATCAAGTTTCATGTGATTGACGCCAACAAGCTGGCTGCCGACCTGGGGTTGGGGGCGCGCATCAACACGCTGATGCAGACCTGTTTCTTCGCGATTTCGGGTGTTCTGCCGCAGGCGGAGGCGGTGGATGGGCTGAAGAAGGCCATCAAGAAGACCTACGGGCGCAAGGGCGACGCGGTGGTGCAGTCGAACTTCAAGGCGGTGGATGCGGCGGTGGCCTCGTTGCAGGCTGTCAAGGTTCCCGCGAAAGTGGCGGGCAAGATCAAGATGCCGGCGGTGGTTCCCGCGAACTCTCCGGAATTCGTCAGGACGGTGACGGCGACGCTGATCAAGCAGAAGGGGGACAGCCTGCCGGTGAGTGCGATGCCTGAGGATGGCACCTGGCCGACGGGGACGACGCAGTATGAGAAGCGTAATATCGCGGTGGAGATTCCCGAGTGGAATGCCGACCTGTGCATCCAGTGCGCGCAGTGTTCACTGGTGTGCCCGCATGCGGCGATCCGCGTGAAGGCGTATGACGGCAAGTGTCTGGCGGGGGCCCCGAAGACGTTCAAGTCGGCGGAGGCCAAGGGCAAGGAATTTGCCGGGTTGAAGTTCACGGTGCAGGTGGCGCCGGAAGATTGCACGGGGTGCGGCGCCTGTGTGTGGAACTGCCCGGGGCGCGAGCGGGACAAGGCGACCAAGCAGGAGACCGGCAAGCGGGCGATCATGATGGCGCCCCAGCTTCCGTTGCGCGAGAACGAGGTTGAAAACTTCAACTTCTTCCTGGCGCTACCCGAGACGGATACGAAATTGTACAAGAAGGACACCGTCAAAGGCAGCCAGTTCGTCAAGCCGTTGTTTGAGTTCTCCGGCGCCTGTGCGGGTTGCGGGGAGACGCCCTATATCAAGTTGTTAACGCAGTTGGTCGGGGACCGGCTGTATGTGGCCAACGCGACGGGGTGTTCCTCGATTTACAGCGGCAACCTGCCGACGACGCCGTATGCCAAGCGTGAGGATGGGCGGGGGCCGTGCTGGGCCAACTCGTTGTTCGAGGACAACGCCGAGTTCGGGTTCGGGATGCGGTTGGCGGTGGACAAGTTCAGCGAATTCGGCCTGGAACTGGTCAACAAGATCCTGGGTGGCGCCTGTGGCGACGCGAAGATCGACAAGGGGTTGCTGGAGTCGATCAAGGGGGCGGATCAGTCGAGTCAGGCCGGGATCGAGGATCAGCGGGCCCGTGTGGCGGTGCTGAAGAAGCAACTGGCGGCCTGCACGTGTGATCTCTGCGGGCAACTGGCTTCGGTGTCGGATTACCTGGTCAAAAAGTCCGTCTGGGTGGTGGGCGGTGACGGATGGGCGTATGACATCGGATACGGTGGTCTGGATCATGTGCTGGCATCGGGCCGTAACATCAAGGTGCTGGTCCTGGATACCGAGGTCTACTCCAACACCGGCGGGCAGGCGTCGAAGGCCACCCCGATGGGGGCTGTGGCCAAGTTCGCGGCGGGCGGCAAGCCGGGGATGAAGAAGGATCTGGGGATGATCTCGATGACCTATGGCAACATCTATGTGGCCACGGTGGCCCTGGGCGCCAATCCGGGGCAGTGCGTGAAGGCCTTCATGGAGGCCGAGCAGTATGACGGGCCGGCGATTATTATTGCCTACTCGCATTGTATTGCGCACGGGATTGACATGACGTCGGGCATGCAGGGGCAGAAGGATGCGGTGAGCTCGGCGCACTTCCCGCTGTACCGCCATAATCCCGAACTGCTGGAGCAGGGCAAGAATCCGTTGACGCTGGACAGCAAGGCGCCGACGATGTCGTTCAGTGAGCACGCGATGAAGGAGAACCGCTTCCGTGTGTTGAAGCAGATGAATCCGGAGCATGCCGCCAAGTTGATGGCCATTGCCGACAAGAAGGTGCTGGCCAAGTTCGACCTGTTGCAGAAGCTGGCGGCGATGCCGCCCTGCGTCGGAGAACTGGCCGCGGCGGTGCCGAAAGCCTGAACGGGCTGACGTAGCGATTGGCAACGACAGGAGGCGCCGGGTGACCGGCGCCTCTTTTTTTGGCGGAGTGTATTGCCGAGTCAGGGTGGCGATCCCCGTGACGTTGTATCGCGGGTGCAGAAAGTTGAGCAGTGGCGTGCGCTGAGGCGGCCCTTCCGGCATGAGTGAGGCGCGGGGATGGACGGCGGAGTCATGAGGGAGTACTGATAGAAGGCACCATGCCATACGAGACCATTATGTTGATAGCGGCCTTTGTGCTGGCGTTGTTTGTGGGGGGGCTGACCGGGGTTTTTGGTGTCGGCGGAGGGTTCCTGCTCACTCCGGCGCTGATGATCTTCCTGAAGGTTCCGAGTGCGATTGCGGTGGGGACCGGCCTGCTGGTGGTGTGGGTGACGAGTTCAGTGGGGTTGTTCCGACGGCGCGGGTCGGACACGGTGGACTACAAGCTGGCGATCCTGGTTAGTGCCGGCAGCGCAGTGGGGGTGCTGACCGGACAGCGGTTGTTGCAGTGCTTGAAAGTGTTGCCACCGGTCCGGCTGGCTGGCCGGGAGCAGGACGTCCTTGAGTATGTGCTCCTGTGGATCTTCCTGATCCTTCTGTGCTGGGTGGCAGGGCTGCTGTACTTTGATTACCGGAGAAGTCATGCGGCGGGAGCGGTTTTGCATGCGGTGGTGGCGCCCTTTACGCGGATCCATCTTGGCCCAAGGGCAGAATTTGCCACGGTGGCAGCGGGGCCATTGTCGGTGCCAGCGCTGTTAGGGTTGGGGGTTGGAATTGGGATCCTGATCGGGTTGCTTGGCGTGGGCGGGGGAATCTTGTGGCTGCCAGCGCTTTTGTACCTGGTCGGACAGAGAGCTTCATCGGCGGCCGGAACAAGTCTGATGATCGTATGGGTCGCCTCGCTCATCGGCAATATTTCGAATGTGATGCACGGCAATGTTGACTGGATCCTTTGCGGGGTGATGTTGGCAGGCGGGGTGTCGGGGAGTTGGTACGGGACGCACATTGGGTTGCGAGTGGATGGGGTCCGGTTGAGGTTTTATTTCATCTATGTGATCCTGGCGGCCATTGTGATCGTGGCGGGGCGGGTTGCTGTCATGACGGTGGGGCGGTGAATTGTGAATAGTGCGGGTTAAAGATGCGTGTATTGATTATTGTTTTGTTGGTGGTGGTACTGGGCGCTGCCGTGTGGAGGGTGCGGCAGCGTTGGGAGAGCGGGCCCGAGCTGGTGGCGACAGCGCCATCATTGCCCGTGTCCAGGATTTCAGCTTTCCGCAAGGTTGTGCTCCCCACTGATCAGCAGGGATTGCTGGACGAACCCCGGGCCGGGGTCTTTCAGCCCACGGGGTCGGGGAATGTGCAATCGGCCCTCTACGGTTCTGTGCGGACGGTGCAATCCGGCAAAGGGTTGGCATCGTCTTTTCACGAGGGAGTGGACATTGCTCCGGTCCATCGGGATGCACGGGGGCTTCCCCTGGACAAGGTGTATGCCGTGGCGTCCGGTAAAGTGGGGTATGTGAACCGGCAGCCGGGGAATTCCAACTACGGAAACTACGTGGTGCTTCTGCATGAAGATCCGGTGGGGGAGGTCTACACGCTCTATGCGCATCTGGCGGCGGTGGAGTCGTCGCTTCAGAGCGGGGTGGCGGTGATGTCAGGGGCGGAGTTGGGACGGATGGGGCATACGCCAGTATCCATCATCCCGGTGGAGCGTGCGCATCTGCACTTTGAGGTGGGACTGCTTGTCAACGCGAGGTTTGGAGAGTGGTTTCGCGGACAACGGCTCAAGCCGGATCACGGGAATTTCAACGGGCAGAATCTGCTGGCGCTGAATCCGCTGGAATTCCTGAAGTTCCAGAGAGGGCATGAGGAATTTGAATTTGGTGATTTCCTGAAGGCGGTGCCGGTGGCGTTCGAAGTGCTGGTGCCGATGGTTCGCCCCTGCGATTACTTCCGGCGCTATCCCGGGTTATGGGAGGGGACGGCGGAAACGGCAGGCTGGGCGGTGCTATCCTGTTCGGAAAACGGCACGCCGTTGAAGGGGCGTGCGGCAACAGCCGCAGAGACGCTGAAGGCCAGGGGCCGGAAGCCTGTGGTTTTGAGTGTGAATGCCGAGGTGCTGGGCCGGAATGGGTGCCACCTTATCCAGCACGAGGGGACCGGGTGGCGCGCGGGGGCCAAGGGGGCGAGGTGGCTGGAGATTCTGACTTACCCGTAGCAGTGTTCGTCGGAAGGGAAGGATCCGGTTTCCACGTCCTTGCGGTAGTCGGCGAAGGCGGTGGCCATCTGGTCGCCGAGATTGGCGTAACGCTTCACAAAGCGGGGCGCCTTGCCGTCCGAGAGGCCCAGCACGTCATGGGATACGAGGATCTGTCCGTCGCAGTCGGGGCCGGCGCCGATACCGATGGTGGGGATGCTGACCGTCCGGGTGATCAGGGCGCCGACCTGTCGGGGGACGCATTCGACAACGAGGGCAAAGGCACCGGCTTGCTCCACGGCACGGGCATCTTCCAGGAGTTGTTCAACGGCGGCATGGGTTTTTCCCTGGACCTTGTAGCCCCCGGTTTGAAGGACGCTTTGCGGGGTGAGGCCGATATGGGCGAGAACCGGGATGCCGTTTTCGGTGAGCCGCCGGATGGTGTCGGCGCGGAGTTGGCCGCCCTCCAGTTTTACTCCGTTGGCGCCAGCTTCCCTGATGAAACGGGCGGCATTCAGTAGGGCGCGTTCGGGTGAAACCTGGTAGGACATGAACGGCATATCGGTGATGACCATGGCGGAGGAGACGCCGCGGGTGACAGCGGCGGTGTGATGAAGCATCTGGCGGATGGTGACGGAGATGGTGCTGGAGTGGCCCAGGACGGTCGTGGCGAGCGAGTCTCCCACAAGAATCAGATTGATGCCGGCGGCATCGGCATGGCGGGCGGTGGTATAGTCATAAGCGGTGAGGCAGATGACCTTGCCCTTGCCCTTGAGCGCCTGAATTCTATCAGCGGTCCATTTCGTGGGTTTCATGGGCGTGAGGTTAACCGGAATGGTGTGGTTGGACAAGTGCTTTGCGGTGCAGGCCTGCAAATACTTCTGGAAAATGAGGAGGGGAGGGGGTACACTTTTTTTCGTTATTGAGGGGGCGGCCGGTTGTTGTGAATCGGCAAACAGCGGAGGAATGGCGGTGACACCCAGAGGACGTTACTGGTCACGTCATATGATGCCCAAATTGTTGGGTGGCGCCCTGATATGTGCCGGAATCCTTGTGCTGTTATTCACCCAGATTGTGATGCCGCGCTTTGCCATGTATGGGTGGTGGGTGGGTTTGGGGTTGGTGTTGCTGGGCGGCGTGATGATTGTGGACCGGCAGAGCGGAGTTTAAGCGTCCGCATCATGAACACACCTGTAATTACGGCGGCTCCCCATTTTGTCCCCACAGGCCGGCGGCTTGTCTTTGAAACGCTGCCATCGACCAATACGTGGGCGCTGGAGCATCTCAACGAGTTGGGGCATGGCGACGTGGTATGGGCACGGCGGCAAACCGGCGGGCGTGGACGGTTGGGTCGGATGTGGAGTGCGATGGCGGAGGGCGGTCTGACCTGTTCCTTGGTGCTGCGTGATCCCTCGCTGACGCCCATCGCGGCGAATCTTGGACAAATGATGGCCTGTGCCGTGCTGGATAGCCTGAGGAGCTTCGGCATTGCCGGCATGGTCAAGTGGCCGAATGACGTGATGGTTGACGATGGAAAGATGGCGGGGGTGTTGGTTGAGCAGGGACAGGTGTGCGGGGATTATGTGGTGGGGGTGGGGATCAATGTCAACCTGACCGAAGGGGATTTGAAAGGGTTCGGATTGGATCGTCCGGCGGCATCGATGCGTGCGGTCGCGGGCAGGTGTTATGACGTGGAGGCCGTGCTTACAGACTTGCTGACGCGGTTCAGCGACTGGATGGACAAGGTGAGGCGTGACGGTCTTGATTTGTTGTGGGCGGCATGGAGCAAACATGACTGGCTGGCGGCGCGGTCGATTCGTGTGCTCGGGGTTGAGGGAGCCGTGGAAGGGGTGTATCTGGGGGTGGATGAACTGGG
>JBIJCW010000176.1:0-4549 GCA_044344495.1 Kiritimatiellia bacterium
TGAGGAACGTTACTGGACAGGGGATGTGGAACGTGTGAAAATCCAACGCTGATCACCCCGTTCCCTCTCGGGTCGGGCGTCTTCCGGTGCAACGTGTCGAAGGGTTGCGGAGAAGAGCCGAGGACTGATTTCAATTATGAAAAAGACGATCATGTGCCTGTTGGTCCTCCTGTTGGTTGCCGGGGGTGTGGTTCTGACGCGCAAGCATTGGCGGGAGGCGGAGGAGGCGGCTGCCGTGGCAAAGAATGCCAAGTCGGCGGCGGTAACGGTTCTCCTGACCAATGTGACCACCATGACGGTGCCGGTGGAACTTAGCACGTTTGGAACCGTGGAGCCGTTGACGACTGTGGCGGTGAAACCGCAGATTACCGGAATTCTGTCGAAAGTACTGTTTGACGAAGGGCGGGAGGTGCAGGCAGGGGATGTCCTGTTTACTGTGGATTCCCGCGGGCCGGAAGCCTCTCTCAAACAAGCCGAAGCCGTGCTGTTAAGGGATCGGGTTCAGTGGGAGAACGCCATCAAGGAGGCGGGCCGCCGGGAAGTCCTGTTGAAGAAGGGTGTGTTGACACAGGAGGCCTATGACGGGGCCGTGACAGCGGTGGAAATGTTCAAGGCCACGGTGCAATCCGATGAGGCGGCTGTGGACAATGCCCGTCTTCTGCTGAGTTACTGCTCCATCAGGGCTCCTGTCGCCGGCCGCACCGGGAATCTGGCGGTCCATCCGGGAAACCTTATCCGGGCCGATGACACCACGCTCGTGACGATCAATCAGATTCATCCGATTTTGGTCCGGTTTGTCCTGCCGCAGTTGGAACTGGCCAGGGTTCAGGGTCATGTGCAGGGGGGCGGGTTGATGGTGGTGGTGGCACCCGTGGGGGTGGGGGTACACGCTGAAACGGGTGCTGTGACTTTTGTGGATAACGCAGTGGACGAAGCCACCGGCACCATCCAGTTAAAGGCCCGGTTTGAGAACACCCTGGAAAGTTTGTGGCCTGGCCAGTTTGTGAAGGTGGTGCTCCGTTTTGCCCTGCAGGAGAACGCGGTGGTGGTTCCGGAATCGGCGGTATTGTTCGGTCAACAAGGGGCCTATGTCTATGTGACGGATAAGGGTGGCAGGGCTGTTCCCCGGTTTGTGACGGTGGATCGCACGGTGGCGGGACTGTCTGTCATTGCGAGCGGACTGGTATCGGGTGAGGAGGTTGTTGTTGACGGACAACTTCGCATCAAGCCCGGAGCCCTGGTGAAGTCCCCGTCTTCTCCCCGTCCCGCATCCGTTCCGGCAGGTCGTCCATGAATCTTGCCGCTCCGTTTATCCGTCGCCCGGTGATGACGACGCTGACCATGCTGGGGTTGGCGATGTTTGGTATTCTGGCCTATCGGCAGTTGCCGGTGAGCGACCTGCCGAATGTGGATTATCCGACGATTGAGGTTTCGGCTGCGCTCCGCGGCGGGACGCCGGAAACGATGGCGGCGTCGGTGGCCACCCCGCTGGAGAAGGAATTTTCCACGATAGCCGGTGTGGACTCCATGAACTCCTCCAGTGCGCAGGGCAGTTCGCAGATCACGCTTCAGTTTGTGTTAAGCCGTGACCTGGATGCGGCGGCGCTGGATGTTCAGGCGGCCATTTCCCGCGCCATGCGGAATCTGCCGCCGCAAATGGATACCCCGCCCTCCTATCGGAAGGTGAATCCCGCTGATCAACCTATTCTCTTTCTGGCCCTGACCAGTCCCACGCTTCCGCTTTACGAACTGGACGAGTATGCGCAAACGTTCCTGGCGCAGCGGATCTCCATGGTGGCTGGGGTTGCCCAGGTGATGGTGTACGGATCCCAGAAATTTGCCGTCCGGGTCCAATTGAATCCGCACGAGCTGGCGGTCCGGGGGATTGGTTTAGACGAGGTTGCCGGCGCGATCCAGAGTGGGAATGTGAACCTTCCCACGGGAATATTGTATGGTCCTGAACGGGCCTTTGCTGTCCAGGCTGATGGACAACTTGCCCGCGCGAAGGATTTTCGTTCACTGATTGTTGCTTACCGGAAAGGGGCCCCGGTCCGGCTGGGAGATTTGGGTTCAGTTCTGGACAGTGTGGAGAACAACAAGGTGGCGGCCTGGTACTGCACGAGCAACCTGGTGCAGCGTTCGATTGTGCTGGCCGTCCAGCGGCAGCCCGGGAAAAACACTGTGGAGGTGGCGGCCGACGTCCGCAAGTTGCTGGTGAAACTGGGCGCCGATATGCCGAAGGCCATTTCCATGGAGGTTTTGATCGATGCCAGCCAGTCGATCAAGGCATCCTACGAGGATGTCAAATTCACCCTGTTCCTCACCCTGTTGCTGGTCGTGTTGGTCATATTCATCTTCCTGAGGAATGCATCGGCCACGTTGATTCCGAGTCTGGCCCTTCCGATGTCCATGGTTGGCACGTTTGTGGTGATGGCGGCGCTGAACTACAGTCTCGACAACCTGTCATTGATGGCGTTGACGCTGGCCCTTGGATTCGTGGTGGATGACGCCATTGTGGTGCTGGAGAACATTATCCGGCACCGGGAGATGGGCAAGGACGGGTTTACGGCCGCCTTGGATGGGACGCGGGAGATCAGTTTCACGATTGTATCCATGACCGTGTCGCTGACGGCGGTCTTCATTCCTGTGTTGTTTATGGGCGGAGTGGTGGGCCGGTTATTTCGGGAATTCGCCGTGACCATCGGGGCGGCGGTCCTGGTGTCCGGGGTGGTTGCGTTAACGCTGATCCCCATGCTGAGTGCCCGGTTTGTCGGCGAGCCGGTGCATGGCGGGCATGGGCGGCTTTATCGGTTCATGGAGGCGGGGTTTGACGGGATGCTACGGTTCTATGGTTCCAGCCTGCGTTGGGCACTTGATCATCGACGGGGGATGATGGGTCTGGCGTTGGTCACGCTGCTGGCCACCGGCTATCTGTTCTGGGCGGTTCCCAAGGGATTCATGGCCAGCGAGGATCGCGGGCGGATCAACATCAACACGGAGGCCATCGAAGGGATTTCCTTTGATTCCATGGTGGTCCACCAGAACCGGATGATCGGGATTCTGCAGGCGGATCCCAATATCCAGGGGTTTATGTCCAGTGTGGGAGCACGGGGGAGCAGCGGGGGGAATGCCGGCCGGTTCATTGTGAGTCTGAAGCCGCGTGAGGAAAGGCGGATGACCACGGACCAGGTGGTGCAATCGTTGCGGGCCAAATTATCGGGTGTCATCGGGGTTCGGGCCTTCCCGGTGAATCCGCCGTTGATCAACATCGGTGGGCGTTCGTCAAAGAGTCAGTATCAGTATACGTTGTCAGGGACGGACACGGCCGAGTTGTACCGTTCGGCGGAGGCGCTGGTGGAGCGACTTCGCGATTTGGGTTCCCTGCAGGATGTATCCAGCGACCTGCAACTGAAGAATCCGGAGTTGAATGTGGAGATCAACCGGGATCTGGCTTCTTCGCTGCAAGTTACGGCCGGGCAGATAGAAACGGCGTTGTTCAATGCCTATGGCAGCCGGCAGGTTTCCTCGATTCTGACGCCCAACAACCAATATGCCGTGATCCTGGAGATGCAGCCGCGTTATCAGGCAGATCCCTCGGTCCTGTCGTGGCTACATATCCGGGGTGGGGATGGGCGGTTGGTGCCGCTGGAGGCTGTTGCGCGTCTGAAGCGCGATGTGGGGCCGGTGACGGTCAATCATTCCGGCCAGTTGCCCTCGGTGACGATCACGTTCGATCTTCGTCCGGGGGTATCCCTGGGGGCGGCCGTGGACCAGGTGGATGCCGTTGCCCGAGAGGTGCTTTCGCCGCAGATCAGCACGATGTTCCAAGGGGCGGCGCAGGTATTTCAGTCCTCTTTCAAGGGCCTGGGCTGGTTGTTGGCGCTGGCCGTGTTGGTCATCTACATTGTGCTGGGGATCCTGTACGAGGATTTTCTGCATCCTGTGACGATCCTGTCGGCGCTGCCCTTTGCCGGGGTGGGTGCCTTGGTGACCCTGATGCTGTTCGGGTCCGAGTTATCCATTTATGCGTTTGTGGGGATTATCATGTTGGTGGGATTGGTCAAGAAGAACGGCATCATCATGATTGATTTCGCCATTGCCGCGCGGCGTGATCAGGGGAAATCCGCCCGGGATGCGATTTATGAGGCGTGTCTGGTGCGTTTCCGTCCGATTATGATGACGACGATGGCGGCGTTGGCGGCGGCGGTTCCGATTGCGGTGGGGTATGGGGCGGGCGGGGAGGCGCGGCGGCCACTGGGGTTGACCGTGGTTGGCGGGCTTGTCTTCTCCCAGACGCTGACATTGTATGTGACGCCGGTCTTTTATCTGTACATGGAGAAGGTGAAGGAGGCGTTGCGCAAGCGACGCGGGAAATGACGATGCGCGACGATGCCAACAAACTTTCGCGGCGGGAGTTCCTGGCGATTTCTTCGGTTTCGTCGCTGGCGGTGTTGACGGGGTGTGCGACGAACCCGGTCACCGGGCGGACGATGGTTGATTTCATGGGTGAGAGTGGTGAGATTGCCAAGGATCGCGAGGCGGCGCCGCA
>JBIJCW010000199.1:0-3984 GCA_044344495.1 Kiritimatiellia bacterium
CTTCGCGAACGAGGCGGCCATTGACGCTATCCTGTTCGCTGGGGTTGTCTGTATGTCCCGCAATGGCCGCCACTTCCTTGATGAACCCTTCTGGATAACCCAAGTCCTGCAGGATATCCGCCACAGTGGATGAGGGGGTTCCTTGTGAAGCGGCGGGGGAGATGTCAAACAGGGTGGCGGCGGCAATGACCACGTTCGGATCGGCATTGGGTTCGCGGCTGAGGAGTTGTTCGGCGTGCTTCACCCTGGCGCGGGCCAGGGTCTTCTGGTCGTCGGTCAGGAAGGATTCCCCCGCCTTCAGCAGCGTTTCCTTTCTCAGGCGGGTCTTCATGTCCTGGTAGCGCTTGTGCTCGTCGGCGCCGAGGCACTCCTTGGCGTACTTGCACCAGTCGATGCAGGATTGGGTGGTGGTGCGGCACACGATTTCCCCGCACTTGCTGCATTTCCCGGAAGCCTCGTCGGTCCAAACCTCGGCGTCTTCGCCGCATTTCGCACAGCGCACAAGTTCTATCTTCGGCTGTGCGAACGACAGGCTACCGGGACAGCGTTTGAAGCTCATGGGAATAAAGGTACCACACTGTGGCAGGGTCGTCAAACCGCCCCTGTTCAGGCCAGCAATTCGCATTGTGTCTCTCGCTCCCTGTCTCTTTGCGCTGGCAGGAGCGAAAGGTTGGATGGAAAGCGTGCTTTCTCGCCAACCTCGGTCACCCGCGACGCAAGGTCGCGGGGCTCCAAAGCCAAAATGCGAATGGCTGTGTTCAGACGGATATGTCGGTGCGACGGCCGGAAAGAAGCCGCTGGACAACGGGGCATTTCATACAGGGGAGGGTTGGGCCGGTGTTTTTCCTGCTGGTGGGACGGCAATTGGCTGAACCGACAAACCAGCAGAACTGTCCGCGTCCCACGGTGAAGGAGGCACATTTCTCGCGCTTTGCTGGGGGGCATTTGCGGATTTCCCAGCAGGGTACATCATCCAATGTGCGCTTCTGATACAACGCCAGGAGCACCAGGAGTTGGATCATGACCCGGATGGGGACAGCGCGCCAGCCCTGCTCGTAACTCTGGATGGCCTTCGGAGAGACGCCCAATGCCGACGCCACCTCGGCCTGAGTCCGGCCCATGATGTTCCTGATCTGCTTGATGGAAGCAGCCCGACGGGGGGCGATGGATACGGCATTATGGCGCGCCTTTTCCGGAGCCGACGATGTCTTCCTGGAGGGTTTCTTCTTTGTCGTCATTCCTGCGCCTTTCCCACGTTCAGATTCAGTCGAGTACTGTGGTCCCGTGCCCCTACCCCCCCCCTGCGCCCAGGGGGGTAGGGGGGCGGGGGTGCGACTCTTATTTGCTCTTGTGTACCACAATGTGGTGGTGATAGAGTATGAAAAGTACGCCATGGGTTCAAGGTCTAAAACAGCAGAAGCTGTGACGCAAATACAGAATCATTACCGTGGCGGCGATGAACGCGAAGCCGAAGTGAGGTAATATGCTACGGGAATCAATACGGAGCGGGGAGTTTACCATTACTTGCGAGTTTGTTCCGGCGCGAGGCAAGAGCGGACCGGGGGTCGAGGCTGCAATCGAGTTTGCCAAGGTGGTGGCGGGCGCGGGATCAAAAATTCATGCGGTCAGTCTGACGGACAATCCGGGCGGCAATTCCGCCATGACGCCCGATGCGCTGGCGCCGGAAATCCAGAAACACGGGGTTGATGCACTTGTGCATTTCTCGTGTCGCGATTTGAACCGGAATGCCGCCGAATCCCGCGTGATGGCGCTGGCGCGTGCGGGCATCACGAATCTTCTTGTGATCACCGGCGACTATCCCGCCAGTGGGTTTGAAGGCAATGCGGCGGGGGTTTTCGATCTCGATTCCGTCCAGGCCATCAAATACATGAAGGCGATGAACGCCGGACTTGAGATCCCCGGCGCCAAGAAGGGCACTACGGTGCGTCTCCCGCCGACCGATTTCTTTATTGCCGCGGCGGTGTCTCCCTTCAAGTTGAAAGAGGAGGAGTTAATGCCGCAGTTCTTCAAGCTGGAGAAGAAGATTGCGGCGGGCGCGGACTTTGTGATCACCCAGTTGGGCTATGACATGCGCAAGTTTCTTGAAGTGAAGCGCTACATGGTGAGTCGGGGTCTCAAGGTGCCGCTCATTGGTAACGTCTATGTGTTGAGTTACGGGGCGGCCAAGACGATGCATGCGGGAATGGTGCCGGGATGTGTGGTCTCGGACGAGTTGCTGGGTGTTCTTGAGGCGGAGTCAAAGGACGCAGACAAGGGCAAGAAGAAACGACTTGAGCGCGCCGCGAAGATGGTGGCGATGTTCAAGGGAATGGGTTTCAACGGTGTGCATATCGGAGGGTTTGCCCTTAAGACGGAAGACTTCCTGTATATCATCAACCGGGCGACGGAACTTGAGTCGCAGTGGGAATCGTTCATTCCGGAAGTGTCTTTCGGGCGGAAGGGTGAATTTTATGCGTTCCCACCTCCGCTGAGTTACCGGCCGGGCTGGGCCGAGGAGGATCCTGTCCAACATTTGCCGCCGGGACGTGCAGTTCTTGGCTATGGGGCTTCGATGGCGATGCATCACCTCCTCTTTGAGCGAGGGAGTCTCGGATGTCGGTTGTTGACCGGCTACTACAAGAAGGTGGGGGCTCGATCGGTGTTGGGCAGACTTTCGCATGCCAACGAAACTGCGGTGAAAAGGGTGATGTTTGGTTGCCGTGATTGTGGCGACTGTGCCTTGCCGGACATGGCCTATTGCTGTCCGCAGGGCAAGTGCGCCAAGCAACAGCGCAATGGTCCCTGTGGAGGGAGTACGCGCGGCATGTGCGAGGTCTATCCCGACGAGAAGCCGTGTGTCTGGACGCGGGTCTACGAGCGCATGAAGGGGGCCGGGAAGCTTGAGGAGTTGCGGACCCGGTACACGCCGCCGCGCAAGATGGAACTGGCCTATACCTCCGGGTGGGCCAACTACTTTCTCGAAGTGGATCACGCTGCGCCAGCCAGGCCGGGCGAACCTCCAATCAACACACACGGATGAAGATTGCCGTCACAGGCAAGGGTGGAGTGGGCAAGACAACGATCTGTGCCCTTTTGGCAAAGGCGTTGAAGGCGTGTGGTCGTGATGTGGTGGCGATTGACTGTGACCCGGACTCCAATCTGGCGGCCTGCATGGGGTACGCGCACCCAGAGCAACTGAAACCCCTGGTTGCCCTCAAGGAACTCATTGAGGAAAAGATGGGGGTCAAGCCGGGGACGACCGGGGGCATGTTCCGCCTGAACCCCTTTGTGGATGACATCCCGGACCGGTATGCCGTCGACATCGATGGGGTTCGGGTGCTGGTTGCCGGTGCGGTCAAGAAAGGGGGGGCCGGCTGTTACTGTCCGGAGAACGCCCTGATCCGGGCACTGATTTCCCATTTGCTCGTGGACGGAAAGACGGATCTTATTCTCGACATGGAAGCGGGCATTGAACACTTGAGTCGGGGGACTGTCCGCACGGTGGACGCCCTGGTTGTGGTAGTTGATCCGTCCTTGCGCGCCGTGGAAACGGCATTGCGAATCCGCGAACTGGCGGGCCAACTTGGCCTGAAACAGATTTTAGCGATAGGGAACAAGATACGGTCAGAAAAAGATTTGCGCTTTCTGGTGGAGTCCCTCCCCGGATGGGAGTTTGCCGGTTTCCTGCCGTACGATGACACGCTTCGGGATGCGGAGATGTCCGGGCGTTCGGTAAGCGACGGCGCCGGTCGGGAGACCGGGGCCGCGGTAGTGTGTATCACCGACAATCTCGCGGCGCGATTCGCCACCCAACACTCAAAGTGAGGTCAAGATGACAAAGACAAACACGATGCAGATTGATGAACGGACAGCCGATCCTGTTGCCCAAGAAGTCTTGAAGAAGGTCAACGCCGCGGGCATGGAGACGGCCCATACCCGGCACCTTGAACAGGGGACGCGTTGCCCATTCGGAGGCAAGGGCGT
>JBIJCW010000043.1:0-13603 GCA_044344495.1 Kiritimatiellia bacterium
CGACCGTCGTCCGGTTCAACGCCGGCAAAATGCGTTCGGCATCCGGCCGCATCATCTCGAAGAAACTGGCGCTCTCGGTGATGTGAATCCGACCCACTCTCAGCATGGGACCCGGCGTCGCCCGGTTGATCAGGGTGATCAGGTCCGGAGGCGTCAGCGAATTCCTGCGCCCCAAGTTGATCCGCAACTGCACAACGTCCGCATCCGCCACATCCCGACCATGCTCAGCCCCGGGACGCCGCTCTCCCTGATCACGCCGGTCCCGCTGGTCACGGCGCCCCCCCTGATCTCGCCGGACTCCCGGATCGCGACGATCCCCAACCGGATAACCGCCATGCCCGGCGGCGGCATTCAAATCAGGCGCCGTCTTGTAGTAAGCCAGCATCTTGTCGAAATCCTTGAGGACAAACCGCTTGATCACATCGTCACGGGACATCTCGCCCAGTTGCTTGTGGATGGCCGGCATGAAGGGATCCAAACGGCCATCCCCGGGATCAATCTGCTTCACCGCCTCGATCAGCCCGGTCAGCCGCGCCGCACACACGTCCTGCCCCGAGGGCAACCGCTTGTGCATGAACGGCTTCTTCAGGATCCGCTCAATGACCCGCAACCGGTTCTCCTCACGGTAATGGATCAGCACAATGGAAGTCCCCTCCCGCCCCGCACGCCCCGTGCGCCCGCTGCGGTGCGTGTAAAGCTCCGCCTCGTCCGGCAGATTATAGTGAATCACATGGGTCAATTCATTGACATCCAACCCCCGCGCCGCCACATCGGTCGCCACCAGGATCTGGAGATCCCTGGCCCGGAACTGCCCCATCACCTCGCTGCGCTGATCCTGCGTCATGTCGCCATGGAGCGCATCGGCATTGTAACCGTCCTTGTTCAAGTGGGACGCCACTTCGTGCGTTTCCGCACGCGTCCGGCAGAAGACAATCGCATACAAATCCGGCGTTGAATCGATGATCCGCTTCAAGGCCGCATACCGGTCCTTGGCATGAACCTTGTAGCACTCATGCCGGATCGTATCCGACCCCGCATTGCGCTTCCCCAGCAGGATTTCCTCGGGGTTCTCCATGTACTTGCCCGCCATCGCCGCCACCTGCCTCGGCATCGTGGCAGAGAACAACAGCGTCCGCGCGGTCTCCGGCACCTCGCCCAGAATAGCCTCCATCTCCTCCTGGAAGCCCATGTTCATCATCTCATCCGCCTCATCCAGCACCACCCACCGGACGTTGGCCAAGTTGGCCTTCTTGCGGCGCAGCATGTCATGCAACCGCCCCGGCGTGGCCACAATAATATGAACCCCCTGCCGTAACTCCCGGATCTGGTCGCCAACCGAGGAGCCCCCGTACACCGCCAGGGCGCGTATGCCTCGCAAGTGCTTCATGTAGGCATTCAAGTCACGGGTAATCTGGAGGCACAGCTCCCGGGTAGGACAAAGAATCAACGATTGCGTCACTGGCCGGGCTGCATCGGTCATCTGCAGAAGCGGCAAGCCATACGCCGCCGTTTTCCCGGTCCCGGTCTGCGCCAGCGCAATCAAATCGCGTGTGCTGGCCAGAAAATTCGGAATCACCTTCTCCTGGACGGGAGTTGGAATCTCAAAGCCCATCTCCTTGATGGCGCGAAGAAGTGGCGGGGTCAGCCCAAGGGCGGTAAATTCTTTCATGGCAATCTTCCTTTTGACAGGAAAGCCGGTTTGGGCCCCCCTGCACCCCCTCTCATGGACTTTCAAGGCCTAAAAGTCAATGCCGCGTCGTCATCCTGTCGTCATCCTGTCGTCATCCGCCCCCCTACCCCGCCCGGAACATCTGCCCGATCCGTTTGCCCATCAAACTGGTCGCCAGCAGAATCCCCGCCCCCAGTAACGCCATCGCCCATACCCCCATCGCCGACGCCACATTGAGCCCGTTCTCCAAACCGTCCATCAACACATAGATCGCCTTGGTGATCGGGAAGAACGCCTCCGATTGCGCCAGGATCAGACTGTCCGAAACCTCCAGCATCGAGAAGGAAAAACACAGGATCGCGCCCGCCAGCAGATTGGCCATGATCAACGGCATCGTGACCCGCCATACCACCCTCAGCGGCGTCGCCCCAAGATTGGCCGCCGCCTCCTCATACGAGGAACTCACCTGCTCCAACCCCGCATGCGCCGCACGCACCATGTACGGCAACCGCCGCATCGCGTAACTCACCGACAGGAGAATCATGGGGTTGAACCGCGGATCGAGCAGCGTGTTGGGGAACGCACTGGAAAAACACCCGATGTATCCGAAGGCAATCACCAGCCCCGGCACCGCCAGCGGCAGCATGGACAACGCATCCAGCCAATCACTCCCCCATACACGTCGCCGCACGCATAACCAGGCAATTCCAAACCCGATCACCATATCCAACACCGTCGCACACACCGAAAGCGTCAGGCTATTGATCAGCGCCCCGCGCGTCAGGTCGTCATTCAGCGCGCGCCCGAAAAACTCCAGCGTATACCCCTCCGGCAACACCGTCAGGAACCAGCGCCGGCTGATCGCCAGCAGGACCACGCTCAGGTGCGGCAACACCGCCACCAGCAGCACACCCGCCACCCCCGCCGTCGCCACCACCGTCCCCCACCGTGACAGGGGGATCTCGCGGCGCCCCTGGCTCAGCCGGCCCAGCGTCGCCACCGACCGCTGCCGCGCCAACACCTGCTTGCTCACCCAAAAGCCCACCACGGACACCACCAGCACCAACGCCACCTGCGCATACCCCGCCGGATTCGTCCCGATCTCCGCCACACTGTCATAGATCATCACCGGCAGTACCCGCCGCACCCCGAACACCAGCGGCGTACCGAGTTCCGTGAATGACCAGATGAACACCAGGACCATCCCGGCAAATACCCCCGGCATCGCCAGCGGCAACGTCACCCGGCGGAAGACTCGCCCCGGCGTCGCCCCCAGATTGACCGCCGCCTCCTCAAGACTGGGGTCAATATTCGCCAGGGCCGCCACCAGGTTCAGATACAGGATCGGAAAGAGATGCAACGTCTCCAACAGGATGATCCCCAGCAACGGAAAGCGCCCCAACCAGTCCACCGGCCCGGATACCCACCCCAGATCCAGCAACAGCGTGCTCAACGCCCCCGCCCGCGAGAATATCATCTTCATCCCCACGGCACTGACAAAGGGCGGCAGAATCATCGGCAGCAGCAACAAACCCGACCACACGGCCTTGCCCGCGAACGACCGCCTCGCAAACAACCAGGCCAGCGGTAACGCCACGGCCAGACAGGTCATCGTCACACATCCGGCAATCAGGAAACTGGTCCCCATCGCCTCCACCTGCGCCGGATTGGAAAACAATCCCTTCACATAGTGCAGCGTGAACCCGCCCTCATCCCGGAACACCCGCGTGAATACGTGCGCCATCGGCCACACGAGGAATACACCCAGCACGGCCAGGATCAACCCCACCGACACCGTTGTTCCAAGTCGCAGTTTCATGCGCAGTGATCTCTTCCTTGGTGAACTTCGCGACCTTCCATTCAACATTCTTCCCGCTCGAACCTCGGGATCACCACCGTGTCGTCCACCGCCACACCCCACGCCATCCGCATCCCCTTGCGTAACCCCAGACTGTCCTGGGTCAGCACCGTCGCCTTCAAGGGCAGTCCCCCGGCCTCCAGGGCCACCGTGACGGTCGGCCCGTTCATCCGGAGCCCCTTAATTTCAGCCTCGAATACGTTCCTCCCCTCACCCCCCCCCAACCCGGGACTGAGATTCTCCGGCCTCACCAGGCAGTGCACCGGCCCGCCCTTGCCCGGCACACCAACCTGCCACTCGCCCAACCGTGTCCGCACCGCAGTCCCGCCCGCCGGTTCACCCTCGATCAGGTTGGCCTCGCCCAGGAACTCCGCGCAGAACTTCGTCGGCGGCCTCGTGTAAAGCCCCAGCGGCGTTCCCACGGCATCCACCCGCCCCGCGGACATCACCGCCATCCGGTCCGCCAACGACAAGGCATCCGCCTGGTCATGCGTCACATACACAAAGGTGATCCCCGTCGTCGCATGGAGTTTCTCGATCTCCTCACGCATCTCGACCCGGAGTTTGGCATCGAGGTTTGACAACGGTTCGTCCAACAGGATCAGGAACGGGTTCAACACCAACGCCCGCGCTAACACCACCCGCTGCTGCTGACCGCCCGACAACTGGCCCGGCATCCGGTGGCCAAGCGCCTCCAATCCCACGCGTTTCAGCACATCGTCAACCCGCTTCTGTTGCTCGTCCCCGGAAACCCGCCGTTCCACCAGTCCGAACGCCACGTTCTCACGGACATTCAGGTGCGGCCACAACGCATAATTCTGAAAGACCATGGGGGCCCCCCGCTCGTGCGGCGGCAGCGATGCCACATCCTTCCCGTTGAACAGGATCCTGCCCGCATCGGGAGTTTCCAGCCCCGCCAGGATCCTGAGCAATGTCGTCTTGCCACACCCGGACGGCCCCAAAAGGAAAAACATCTCGCCGGGCTCAATGGAAAACGAGATGTCGTCCAAGGCCGTGACCGCCCCGAACCGCTTCGTCACGCCGCAAACCTCGATCGCTGGTGTTGTCGCACTACTCATGATGGGCCCCTAACTACCATACGGAGTTCTGTTATGCGATAACAACGGCATCACCCGCAAGAGGATTTGCGCCGGGGAGCCTCCCCATGATAAGGTCATGACTGTTTGTCAGGAGAGTCTGATCATGGAATCACCGAACGAAGCCCCGAACAACACGCCGCCCGGCGCCATGTCGCGCACCATGCGCATCGACATCACCAGCGACATGCTGACGGATGCCGGCGCCAAGAAACCTGCATCCCCCCGCCTCCCCACCATCCGCATCACCCGCCCGAAAGCCGCCACCAGCGTCGTCGGCGACTCGGACTTCCAGCAACTTCTCCAGAATGTCTATGACGGCGCCGTGATCACCGATTATTCAGGCCGGGTCATCGACACCAATGTCCGCCTCTGCCAGTTCCTGGGATACGAACACGATGAAGTATGCCGCCTGGGCATCTTCGATCTCCTGTTCGGGGCCGACGAAACCCTGCTGCCCGTCATCCGCGAAAATCTTTCGAATACCCGCTTCGTCCTCCTGCAGGCCTACTTTGTGCGCAAGGACGGCAGCGTGTTCCCCACCGAAACAGCCATCAACCGCCTGTACCTGTCAGGGCAGGATTACCTGTGCTTCTTTGTGCGCGACATCACCCTGCGGCGTCAGGCCGAGGAACAACTGCGCACCGAACACACCGCCATCCAGACCGCCGGCAGCGGTATCGCCATCGTGGACCTCGACCAACACCTCACCTACATCAACCCCGCCGTGCAACGCATATGGGGCATGCCCGCCCTCGACCCCGAGGCGCCCACCTCCCTCCGGGAACTCTTCCGCGACTCGTCCGTCGGCGACACCATCGTCCAATCGGTCACCACGGGACAGTGCTGGGCAGGCGAAGTGGAGGCCCGGCGCACGGATGGCCGCCCCTTCCATGTCCAGGCCGCCGCCACCGCCAATGTGAACTCCGACGAGGAAATCATCGGCATCGTACTTTCCTTTACCGATATCACCGAACGCAAACGCGCCGAGGAACAGCGCGAACTCTACGCCGAGCAACTCCGCCTGCGTAACTCGGAAATGGAGGCTGACCTTGTCATGGCGCGCGAGGTCCAGTTGGCCCTCCTGCCACGCCAGTTTCCCGTTTTCCCCGGCGCCGCCGCGCCCGAGGAAAGCCTGCTGCAATTCAGCCACCTCTACCGCCCCAGCACCACCCTCGGTGGCGACTTCTTCCACGTCCTGCCCGTCTCCGATTACGTCGCCGGCATCTTTACCTGCGACGTCATGGGACACGGCTTGCGGGCCGCCCTGATCACCGCAATCATGCGCGGCCTCGTCGAGGAACTGAAGCCCATCGCCCATGACCCCGGACTCTTCATGACACACATGAACCGGGAATTCATGACCATCCTGCAAGACGCCGAGGAGTTCATGTTCGTCACCGCCTCCTACGTCCTGTTCGATCTCAAACAACGCCGCATCACCTTCTCCGATGCCGGCCATCCCAGTCCCATCCTCCTCCGCCAGGCCGAAAATCGGGTCGCGCCCATCCGCCGGGAGTCCGACTCCATCGGCCCCGCCCTCGGCATCATGGAGAGCGCCACGTACGAAACCAAATACCACCCGCTGGAGGAAGGCGACGCCGTGCTGATCTACACCGACGGCATCTCGGAAGTCGAGGGCCCAAACCGCGAGGAGTTCGGAACCGATCGCCTCCTGCAAAGCCTCCAATCCCATCTCAACAAACCGGTCGAGAAAATCCTCCCCGCCCTCGCCGCCGACGCGGAAACCTTCTCGGCAGGCCGCGGATTTGATGACGACGTCTGCCTGGTCGTCGCCCAGGCCGTCCACCTGCCGTAACCATCCCCCATCCCCCATTTCCCATTAACCATTAACCATCAACCATTCCCCATTAACCATCAACCATTCCCCCACAGGCGTTCCGGATAGATCCCCTGCTCCACCAACCGGTGAATCCCCGCCACCACCACGGCCTTGTCCTGGGGATACGTCACACCAAACCAGGACTCCGGTGTACCAAGCACCCGAACCGTCGCCTTGCCGGCCCCCACCAGGCCATCCACAACCGTGGGCAGATAACATTCCGCCTTGGAATCACCCCCGTGCGCCTTGAGAAATAAGTCAAAATCACAACGCAGATGCGCAAACAACGATGGCGTCAATCCCCACATGTTCATCGAAACCATCTCATCCCCCGTGAGCAAACGCCAGGTTTCCCCGTCGGCATATCGCGCGCCGTGGCCGTCTTTCTCGATCTTGGTCCGTTCAATCACTCCACGCAGCATGCCATCGGCACCAACACTGCACACCCCCCGGGCCACATGCCCGTTCTCCGAAAGCGTGTTGCGCAGCGTGAACCCCACCATCGCATACCCGGTTCCGCCAGCCGCCACCCCATCCAGGAACCGGCCCAACGTCTCGAATGAACGCCGCCCGTAGAAATCGTCGGCATTGATGACCGCAAAGGGCGAACGCACCACATCGGCACAAGCCAGTACGGCATGCGCCGTACCCCAGGGCTTCTTGCGTTCCTCAGGCACCACGAAACCAGCCGGCAGGTTGCCCGTCAATCCCTGGAAAACATAGTCCACGGGAATATGCCGCTCGAACCGCGACGCCACAAGGGACCGGAAGTCCGCTTCTATCTCCCGCCGGATGACACACACCACCCGGTCAAATCCCGCCCGTATGGCATCATAGACCGAGTACTCAATGACAATGGCACCATGGGGCCCCACGGCCTCGATCTGCTTCAGCCCGCCATACCGGCTCCCGATCCCCGCCGCCAGCACCACCAGCGCCTTGCCCATACCCCGTCTCCTTGCGTTTGCCGTGCCTCAGCGGGCCGGAATAAACAACTTCTGCCCTAACCGCACCGTGTCGGACGACATCTTGTTGGCCCGCTTGACCGCCGAAACACTCACCTTGTAGGCCGCCGCAATCGCCGACAGCGTCTCCCCGGTCTTGACCACATGCTCGTACCCGGTTTCGGAGGAGGAACCACCGCGGCCTGAAGACGACCCGCCACCCGAAGCCCCGCCCACAATCGCCGCCACTTTCCGGCTGAGTTCCGCCACCACCTCATGCCGATCGGACTCACGGGCCGCCCCCAACGCCTGCAACTGACGATCAAGCGTATCCAACCGGTTCTTGGTCGCCAAATCCTCACGCGGCGTTCGACGCAATGTATCGAGCTCCTGCGCCAGCCTCTGTTGCTCAAGTTGCAGTCCGTTGATCCGTTCATTGAGCTTCTGGATCTCAGCGCACATGCTGTCCCAGTCCGCCTCCTGACGGGCCATGCTGGCCTGGTCAACCAACGTCACGCACCCCCCGGTCATCAGGGCGCCCACCATCAACCCCATCGTCACCATTCGCTTCATGATCTACTCCTCTCCATCAATTCCATCACTAGCAGATTCACCCCCGTCTGCCAATGGAAGACCATCACACCCGCATCCGCACCACCGAGCGAACTGAAGTTTTTGATCGTTCGATATGGAAGTCTATGATACCTATCGCCATTCATGAATGTCATCTCCAAATCTTGCCGCCTGGCACTTCTCGCCGCCCTGGCCTTTTCCGCCCTCGCCAGTCCGGCCGCCCCGGAAAGCAACCGCTTTGCGGTCGGCCTGGCCACTTTCGTCGGCGAAAGCCCCTATCGCGACGCCGATCCCCGCCTGATTCCCGTCCCCGTCCTTGCCTACCGGGGCCCCCGCTTCCAACTCCAGGGGATCCGCGCCTCCTACCGCCTTTGGCAACACCCCTATTGCAGTCTTTCCTCCGTGGCCCAGTGGCGTTTCTCCGCCTTCGACGCGAACGATAGTCCCGCACTCGCCGGTATGGAGGACCGATCCGCCACCGTGGATGCCGGACTCCGCCTCGCCGGCCCCCGATTCCTCCCGCTGGAAACCGGCATCGAGGTCCGCGGTGACACCCTGGGCGTCTACGACGGCGGGGTCGCGGCTGTGGACATCGGATGGCGCTTCGTCGGCAAACAGGGATTCCTGCGGCCCGGCATCCGACTGGAATGGCTCAGCTCCCGCCTCTCAAATTACCTCTATGGCGTGCGCCCGGATGAATCCCTCGCCGAGCGCCCCGCCTACTCCCCCGACAGTTCGCTCCAGGCCGGCGCGGACGTCCTCTGGGTCCGCCCCTTCGCTAACCGCTGGGAATTCACCGCCTTGGCAGGAATGACATGGCTCGACTCCGAAGCCACCGGCAGTCCCATCGTGGATAAGTCAGCGCTCTGGCGCACCCTGATGGGCATCGGCTATCGCTTCTAGGCCAGGAACACCCGGATGGCCTCCGCAACCTTCCCGGGATCGGCCAGGGTATTGCGGCACGGCCCCTCCGGCGTTATGTTCGTCACCGCCAACACCGGCTTCGGCCACGCCGCAAGAATCCCATGCTTCAATTCCCGCTCACAGGCAACCGCCACCACGGCCTTGATCCCCGGCTCCTTCGCCCTCTGCAGCGCCTGCCGCCCGCCCCCCACCATGCAGCCCGTCACCCCGGTCATCTCACGCACCCCCGCCAACTCACCCACACTGCACTGCCCGCACCGCAGGCACTCCCCCAGACTGTGGACCACATCCCGGGGACATGTCTCCCGATGCAGGCAATGCGGCAACAACAGCAGGATCTCCTCCGGCCGGACCTTGATGCCACGCCGACGAACCCACCAATTGTTCACCGCAATGATTGTCGATAAATAACTCATCACCAATTCACCCTGCATTTCCTGAACCCCGAACCCTGAATCCTCCTCCGCACACTCCCCGCCATTGCCACGGACGCGTACATAGTATATGAATGAAGCCAAAGACGTCACTGACGAACATGAATCAACGCACTCTCATCCTCGTCTCTCCCCATGGCTTCTGCGCCGGCGTGGAGCGCGCCGTCCAGATCGCCCAGACCATGCTGGACCACGCCCCCGCCCCAGTCTACTGCCTCAAGGAAATCGTCCACAACCGGCAGGTCATTGACGCCCTGCGCGCCAAGGGCGTGCTCTTCGTCCAAACCCTCGATGACATCCCGCCAGGCTCACGCGTCCTGTTCAGCGCCCATGGAGTCCCGCCCGCAACCTGGGAACGCGCCAGGGAACACCACCTCCTCGTCACCGACGCCACCTGCCCGTTCGTCACCAAGGTCCACCAGGAAGCTCGCCGCTACGCCAGCCAGGGCTGCACCATCATCCTGATCGGACACCGTAAACACGACGAAGTCATCGGCGTCGCTGGCGAAGCACCCGACAGCGTCAAAGTCGTCGAAACCGCAGACGAGGCCCGTGATGTCACCGTCACCGACCCCGACCGCGTGGCCGTACTGACCCAAACCACACTGAGTCCCGACGAAGTCACCCCCATCCTCGCCGCCCTGCGCAACCGATTCCCTTCCCTCCGGACACCCGCCACCGACGACATCTGCTACGCCACCCGCAACCGCCAACAGGCCGTCAGGGAAGCCGCCCCCCATGTGGACGCCTTCATCGTCCTTGGCTCGGAAAACAGTTCCAACTCCAATCGCCTGGTGGAGGTGGCGCGCGCCGCCGGATGTCCTGCCGCCTACCTCGCCGGTACGCTGGACAAAATCGCGTCCCTCCCGCTGGACCCTGTCCATACCCTTGGCCTCACCGCCGGTGCCTCCACTCCCGAACATGTGGTCAAGGCCGCCATCGAGTACTTGCGGTCGCGCGGCTTCGCAACCATCGAGGAACGCACCGTCATCACCGAAGACATGCACTTCCCCCTGCCCAAATCCCTGCCCTGATATCTGGAGAATAACAATGCCCGCACCACTCTATCCCTTCATCCTTGACCCGGCGTACAAGGACTACATCTGGGGCGGCGATCGCATTCCGCACCTCTTCCACCGCGAACTCCCGCCCGGCATCTATGCCGAATCATGGGAACTCTCGGACCGGCCCGAGGGCATGGGCATCGTGGCCAACGGGGAACTCAAGGGCTCACCCCTGGACACGCTGATCGCCTGTTTCGGTTACGACCTCCTCGGTTATGGCGTCCACGGACCCCATCTGCCCCTGTTGGTCAAACTCATCGATTCCCGCGAACGACTGAGCATCCAGGTCCATCCCGACACCGACTTCGCCGCCCGTGGACAGGGTGAAGCCAAAACGGAGGCATGGCATGTGCTGGCGGCCGACCCTGGCGCCAAGGTGTTCGCGGGTTTGAAGCCCGGCGTGGATCATCCCGCCTTCCTGCAGGCCCTGAATTCCGGCAAACTCGAAACCTGCCTGAATTCCATCCCGGTCCAGAAAGGCGACACCATCTTCATCCCCGGCGGCCGGGTGCACGCCATCGGCGAAGGGCTGCTGATTCTCGAGGTCCAGCAGAACTCCAACACCACCTATCGCGTCTACGACTGGGGTCGCGTGGGACATGATGGCAAACCCCGCGAACTGCACATCGAACAGGCTCTCAAGGTGATTCGCTTCGAAGATGACGCGCCCATCAAGACCGCGCCCTGGTCGGTAAGCAATGGCCCCCACGTCACATCCACCATTCTCACGGAATGTCCATTCTTCCGGTTGGAACAGATCACCCTCACCGACACCTTTGATGTGCATCACGACGGGTCGGGATTCCACGCGATATTCACAACCACCGGGCCGGTCACGATTGAAACAGCCTCGGAGAGGACCACCGTCCCCGCTGGGCGAACCTGCCTTATTCCCGCCCTGGTGAACCGCTACACCATCCGCTCCCACCCGCCCACGACCAACCTCCTCCGCATCACCCTTCCAACCCCGCGCCCTCCTCGTGCCTAGGAGCGCCCCGCTTCGGGCCTGCAGGCGCCGAAACTTCTACAACTGGCGTCGACGGGAACGCTGCATGCCCATCGCCGCGACCCCCGCCACAACCAACCCCCCCACCAACCCCAACACGGCGGGCATCAACCATCCGCCGCCCTTCGACGTTTCCACCCCCGCCTCACCCGCGGGAAGCGCCGCTTCGACATTCGTGACGACCGGAACCGCCGGCATCACCGGCGCTGGCGGCGGCAACGGCGGTAACGCGGCAAACCCCTTGGTCATTAACTCCGCCGCCTTGGCATCCCGTGCATAACCACGCGATCCATTGCTCCCCAACACCACCGCAATCACCCGACGCCCGTTCCGCTCCGCCGTGGCCACCAGCGAAAAACCGCCTGCCGTAATATACCCCGTCTTGAGTCCGTCACACCCCTGGAAACTCGTCAGCAGCCGGTTGTGGTTCCGCATGTCAAACGTTCCATCCCTGAACTTCCGCTCCTTCGTCGCGGTGTACTTGAGAATGTCCGTCCGGTTGATCAACTCCCGTGCCAGCACGGCAAGATCGCGCGCCGTCGAGACATCCGGCTCCTGCCCGCTCGCTGGCGGCAGTCCGTGCACCGAATGGAATTTGCTATTCGTCATCCCGAGCGCCGCCGCCTTCTGGTTCATCAGCTCCACAAAGGCATCCTTGCCGCCCGCCACATGGATCGCAATCGCCACCGCCGCATCATTGGCCGACTGGATCATCAGGGCATACAGGAGTTCCTCCAGCGGGAAGACTTCCTTCTCCTTCAAATAGGCCTGCGATCCTCCCGTGCGCGAGGCTTCCGCCGTCACCGTGACCAGGTTGCTGACACTGAGTTGCCCGCTGCCGGTACGCTCCAGAACCACCAACATACCCATCAACTTGATCACACTCGCCGGATACCCCTGCGCATCCGCCTTGTCCTCAAACAGAACCTTGCCCGTCTCGACATCCACCACAATGGCGCCCAGATACGGATCCACCGAGCGTGACGCCAGGGCCGCACGACCAGACGCCTTCTTGACCGGCGCCTTCTTCTCCGCCGCACCCGCATGCGCCGCCACACCCAGTACCGCGACTACAATCCCCAGCCCCAGCCATTGTCTCCACAAGCGCACCATGTTCGTCTCCTTAATTGGAAAAATTGAGCCGAACTTTATCGCATCACCCCGCTCCTGTCCATGATTCCAACATCCCATTTATCTTCATCCCGGTTTTGGACTGCGGCGGCTCGACACCGCTTTCCCATGGCCCGGCTTGACGGGCCTCCCACACCCTCGGCGCGTCCCCGTGAGTGGGACGTTGTCGCACCGCGTGAGGTCGCGTTCCGCGCCCAACGCGGTCACGCGACAACGTGGGACTCACGTCCAAACCGCGCCTTTCCAAAGCGGCATCAAACTCTGCACGCCAAATTTCCGCCGCCAGCAGGCTGCGGTTATCATCCATCTTCATTCTCGAACGCCCGCCTTGACCGGCAGTGAGCCGCGCAGCGGATCACTGTACGGTCGGAGGCGTTGTTGGATGTCTCCTTATCCGGAAAACGAGTACTGTCGCCAGTCCGACGATGAGCGATAAGGCCGCTCCAGTGCCGAGTGTTCTTGGTGGCAGCGGGATGTAGACATGCTGCCTTACTCCGGGGAGGAACACAACCGTCTGCTCGACCTGTCCGCCCACCGTGCAGCCAACACCGAACCTTCCGCATGGTCCGTTGATCTGCCATATAGCCTTTGTGCCGTCTGCCAATGTCTGTGGCAACGGGAGAAGCAGAACGCACAGAAGCAGGAGTATCTGACATTGTTTGTTCATGAATCTTCACATCCAACGTTCGGCGTGTCCCGTGAGGTGCCCGCCGCGGGAACCGAATAGGGACGACACCGTGGTTATGTGAAATCTTCGACTGTTACCCCGTTCTCCTCAAATAGAGTTCGATAGCAGTCTATCTTTCCACCTGTCGCTAAGTATCGGCGGATTTCCTTCGTGACTGCGGCATGCTTCTTTGCCTGGAACAAACAGTGAACGAGGCACAACGACGCTATCTCGTTCTCGGGTTTCAGTTTTGCCGCTTGCCTCGCAAACGGCAAAGCCTTCTTATGATCCTTGAGTTCGTAATAATAGAGTGACGCAATCAAGATTGGACAGAGGCGTTTTGGATCACAATCGTCCTTGGCAATGCGTTTGAGTTCAGCAATGGCTTCAAGG
>JBIJCW010000267.1:0-2584 GCA_044344495.1 Kiritimatiellia bacterium
CGCCACCCGGATGTGCATCTGCCCGGTCACCCGGTCGCGCGGCGCGGTGAAGGCTCCGGAGAAGGAACCGTAATCGCTGGTTGTGTGGGTGGCTCGGGCGACCTCCTTGCCGTTCGGATCGCTGAACACCACCGTCAGCGGCAGGTTGGCATAGACGGAATACTTATTACCCTCCTGATCGTAGCGCATCGAGATCCCCTTGTAGTAGATCGTCTGGCCGGGCCGGTACAACGACCGGTCGGTGAAGAAAACCGTCTGCGAGTCGGGTTTCGGCCGGTCCTGGTGATACAGGTAGTATTCACTGGCGCTCGCCAGTTGCTGACCATTCATCTCCGCAAGCAACACCAATGACTGGTCAGAAGCGCCACGCTCGACCCGGAACAGACCGTTGGCGTCAGTCTTCGCGCCGGGGCCCGCCTGATACCATCCATGGTTGTTCCGGGTCCATGACCGGATCACCGCGCCAGAGACGGGTTCGCCGCTGGTGGCGTTGAGAACAAACCCGTTAACCACACCTTCAAAGTGCCGGGTACGCACCACCAGCGCAAGATCGCTGACCCAGACCGATGCGTACGAAACACAGTTATTCTTGTCGCTGAACGCCGCATCATGGCTGGCGATGATGAAATAGAATCCCGGCTTGAGATCCGTGGGTACGGGCAACTTCTCGGTACGCATCTGATAGTCGCTGGTGGCAGGGAGGTTGGCGTCCCACGCCTTGACCGGCGCGCGACGGAGCAGTTCCTTGCGTTGTTCGTCATCCATGTTCTCAATACCCCAACGCGACTTCTTGAGGAGCGCTTCCCAGTCGCAGGCGACGGCACGGAAATAGACTTTGGTGACATTGCGGTAGGTGACGTCGAGCGTGGGTGGCGGATCGCTCCAGACACGCTCGGTCTGGATGCTGGCGCTCTTGGACTCAATCTGCTGGATGACGTTGTAGCACATCGCGCCGCCAAGGCTTTTCGGGAACAGCTCATAGCCGCGCCCTGCGATCTGATGGGCCTCGCCGCACTCGTTTTCGCCCTGCAAGAGAGTGGCCCATTGGGCGCGGGCATGCGCCGAAATCTCGTGGTCGGCCCACGCGTCCACGAACCCCTTCAACGCCACCTCGTACCGGTCGTTCTTGTTCTCTCCATCGGCCTTGTTGTGCCCGAACATCAACCGGCCAAGGTCGGCGTCGGCAAACGCGGTCTTGTCCTTGTCGTTCTGGTGGAACGCCAACAGATTCTGGAACAGGCGGATCGCCTTGATCGTGGGCGAGCCGGTATCCGTGGTCTCCGGTTTCCATGCGATGAAATCCGCGGCCTGCCCGAAGATGGGTGATTCCACGTCGAGCACAAACTCGTCCTCCGCCTGCATCGCGCCCTGTTCGCCAGCCTGATAGAACTGCACCGCCTCATGGGCCAGGAAATCGTACATCGTCGGCCGGTAGGCGTCCGGCATCGAACCTCTCTCAAGCAGGTCATTGAACTGGTCAACCGGCGTGCTCTTGAGAACCTTCTCGTTGGCCAGCGCCACGGTGAAATGCTTGTCAATTTCAGTGAGGATCCGCGGCAGGTCCCAGGCGGTGAAGTCCTTGCCAGGCGCCTCGGTGGTCTGGGTCCGTTGCATGAACCGCCACCGGTTCTGCTGGAAGTACTGCCAATACCAGTGGGCGAGAATCGTTTCCATGACCGGCTTCATCTCGACCGGGGCCTTTTCAATTTCCTCCTGAAGCCGCGTGATCTTCTCCTCAGCCTTATTCCCCTCGATCTGGCCCTCAAAGGCGATCTTCGTGGCAATCGCCTTGATCGCCTCGGCATACCTTTTGTTCTGCATCGCATCCGCGATAATCGGATTGAGTTCCCCGATCGCCGTCTTGGGCAGTCCCTTGTCCCGGGCCTCATAGACCTTCTGCCAACTCAACGCCGAGGCCGTTGTGACTACCGCCACCGAAGCCGTGATGATCACTGCTGTCTTTAGTTTTGCAAAGAACATGGTCTGTATCGCTCCTTTCGCCAACGCCACTCCACTCGCAGCCAGCCCGGCCGCCATCCACAACATCGCCCCCCCCCTGACCGTCACTGCCAGAGACTCCTCGCCGGGCCGATGGGTTCCCGAATTTCCCAAAGCCCCGCGTCAGACAGGCCCGCAGGGTCCACTCCTTGCCGCGTTGTTTCGCCGCCACTTCATTCTGACCCTGTCGCCACTCATAATCAGATCAATGAGGAGAATGTTGGCCACAGCGGCGAGTCCCCCGGCGGAGAGAAGGCCCGCAGCATGCGATTGAAGGGTCGTCAGGCTCAAGTCCATATGGGTCCTACTCCTACCAATACTTAACCCCGCCGTCCAGTGCAGACAAGAGATCCCGTCCTTTCTCTCACCCTGCTCCGATCTCTTGTGCTGATCACCGCAACCTCGTGTCGCCGCAGCTTCAGCGAAGGAGGATTGTGTCACAGGGGAAGGAAGATGAGCAGACCTAACAGGGATGGGACAGGATTGACCCGGCTCGCATTATGATGATGCACCGGGCGACAGCCGGCACTTGTGCTACCGCTGTCGCCGTCGAAATGGTGGAGGCGGGGAGAATCGAACTCCTGAC
>JBIJCW010000060.1:0-11149 GCA_044344495.1 Kiritimatiellia bacterium
GATGCAGTCTGGCTCTGCTGAACGAGCGGGCGGAGGCCATGCGGGCGCTCAAGCGGGCGGTCGAACTTGGGTATGATGATGCGGCATGGATGAGTCGGGATGCAGATCTGAGGTCGTTGCGTGATGAACGTGGCTTCAAGACGCTGTTGAAGAAGCTTGGCGGTGTAGACGTGAAGAAGACCGGCGACCAAGGGGATTGATCGGGGGATGCGATGGAAGAGGATATCTGGGCGGCAGATCGTCGCGCAATGGTCGAGGTCCTGAAGCGGTATGGCATTGGCGATGAGCGAATTCTTGCGGTCATGGGACGCCTACGGCGTCATCAGTTTATTCCCGAGGCACATCGACGACCTGGCCTGGCGTATGGTGATCACCCGTGGAGCATTGGTGAGGGGCAGACGATCTCCCAGCCGTTCATCGTGGCCTACATGACCGAGAAACTCGGGGTATACCCCGGCGAGCGAGTTTTGGAAATTGGGACGGGATCGGGATATCAATCGGCTGTGCTGGCCGAATTGGGCGCTGTCGTGTATTCGGTCGAGTCTGTCCCCAGCCTGGCGGAACACGCAAGACGTGTCTTGAGCGAGGAAGGTTGCGGCGACCGTGTTTCAGTTCTGACGGGCGATGGCTATCAGGGGTGGGCGGAACACGCGCCGTATGATGCTGTCATTGTCACCTGTGCTCCCGAGTCCGTGCCCCGCGTGCTGGTGGATCAATTGAAGGAGGAAGGCCGGATGATTTTGCCGGTCGGGGTATTTATGGAGCAGCGCCTCGTGATCCTACGCAAGCAGGGCGGACAGGTGCTGGTCGAGAACGATCTGGCGGTACGGTTCGTGCCGATGGTGGAGTCGAATTCGTCCGGTTCGGTGGACGGCGACGGTATGTGAGCGGAAAGGCAGAGTCAATGAGTACAGGGTTACGCAGGAATTGACGCTGTGCGAGCGGGATGGGAGTATTCCGGTCTATGTCTTCTAAACTTCAGTCATGCATCACCTTCTACCGCTCCGTGCTTCTTGTGCTTGGAAACACGGTGCTTCTGCTAGTGCTTCTGGAAATGCTGCTGAGGATCGGCTTCAGTGTTCATGATCGTCGGGAGCATAGGCGGCAACTTGGTGCCGTTGTCGACGGGCGTAGCCAGGCGGATGTCTATGGCGGCGCCGACTGGGTTGATGACTATTGGCGGGAATTCAACCGGCGTGGGATGCGTTGGGAGTCCTATGTCTACTGGCGTCGGCAGGCGTTCACCGGAGCGTATATCAACGTCTCCTCCAACGGCATCAGGCAAACCTGGAACCAGACGATCGTAGGCGAAGACGTTCCGTCCGTATTGATGTTCGGTGGTTCAACGATGTGGGGGTCTGGTGCGCGTGACGACTTCACGATTCCATCCTTTGTCTCGCGCCAGTTGTCAGATCGTGGGGTTCGTGTTCATGTCACCAATTTCGGTGAAAGCGGCTACGTTTCATCGCAGGAGGTGATCCTCCTGATGACGCTACTGAGGCAGGGGTGGAGGCCTCAGGTTGTGGTCTTCTATGACGGCGCCAATGACACCTTCAGTGCGTATCAGCAGGGGGTTGCCGGCCTTCCGCAGAACGAAGCCAATCGGCGGGAGGAGTTTAACGTGCTCAAGGACCTTGACCGTCTGGCGCCCAAGGTCATCTCCACGCGGCTCAACAGGCTGGCGCTATGCCGATTCGGCAACTGGGTGCGGTGGCGGGTAAACGCGGGAGTGCCGCAAGGAACGAAGTCCGGTTCCCGATACGCATCCCCTGCGCATCCAGAGGCATCCGGGCAGATTGCCAGGCAAGTAGCGGACATCTATCTCTCCAATATTCGCATCGTCAAGTCGCTGGGCGAGGTCTATGGATTCCAGACGCTTTTCTATCTGCAGCCGACGCTCTTCACGAAGAAGGTGCAGACCGTCTATGAGAAAGGCAGGGAGTCGCGAGCAGGGAGAAACTACCCGCAGATGAAGCCTTTTTTCGTCAGCGTGTATTCGGCGGTACAGACGAACAGCATAAAGGTGACGTCGTATCACGACCTCAGTGATCTGTTCGCGAGCCGGGCCGATCCGGCGTACATTGACTGGTGCCATCTCGGAGAAGAAGGGAATCGGGTCGTCGCTGAACAAATGACGGGCGACATTATGAATGTATTGGAACGGAATGCGGACGCCCCGTCAAAACGGTAAGCCATCCGACGGATGCCAGGGGGGCAGGTCAACTTCGGCAAAGGCGGGGCATGACTGTCGATGACAGCCTTGTCATCGGAGATTACGGGTTGGGACGGTGGAGATTGCGGAGGCGGGCGCCCAGGATCTGTCCGCCGGCGAATGCCAGGACGTAGAACGGAAGCGTGGAAAAGCGGAAGGCCACACCGACGAGCAAACGCAGCGTAATCGTCAGGATGACCGGGATATGGATGGCGGCGAACCACGGGACTGAGAATTTGCGGCAACCGGCACGCCAGTAACCGAAAGGTAGGTTGATCAGCAGCGAAAACAGCGCATTCGACCAGGGGCTATGGAGTATTTCCATGGATGCGGTGCGCCGTTTCTAGGATAAGGTTGCGAACACTTCGCCGGCCGCGGTGAGGAAACGGTCGACATCGTCGTTGCTGTGGGCGGCGGAAAGGAACGCCGCCTCGAATTGCGACGGCGGCAGATAGAACCCGCGAGCCAGCATCGCCCGGAAGAAGGCGGCATAGGCCTTGGTGTCACAGTGTTTTGCGGTTGCCAGATCGGTGGGGGCGTCAGCCATGAAGAAAGGGGTGAACATTCCGCCGAGTCCAGTGCAGTGGAGAGCAAGGCCGGCCTTGCGTGCCGCCGCATTCAGGCCATCGGTCAGCCGGCGTCCCAACACGTCCAACTTCGGGTACGGGTTTTCAGAGACGCTCAATTGCAACATGGCCAGGCCGGCGGCAACGGCAACGGGATTACCGCTGAGGGTGCCTGCCTGGTAGACGGGGCCGAGCGGGGCCAGTTTGCGCATGATGTCGGCGCGTCCACCCACGGCGCCAATCGGCATGCCGCCGCCGATAATCTTGCCGAGTGTTGTCAGGTCGGGGGTCACGCCGCAAAGCATGCCGTAGGTTGTGGGCCCGAGGCGGAATCCCGTGATGACTTCGTCGAAGATCAGCAGGGCCCCGCATCGGGTGGTGGCTTCGCGCAGGCCGGCAAGAAATCCCGGAGCGGGAGGGATCAATCCCATGTTTCCGGCGACCGGTTCGACAATGATCGCGGCGAGATCGCTGCCCTCCCTCTGGATGATGCGTTTGACGGTCTCCAGGTCGTTGTAGGGCGACACGAATACCTCCTGGGCATCCGCAGGGAGGACGCCGGCCGAGGAACTGATTCCGCCGGTAAGAAGTCCGCTGCCAGCGGCGACCAGCATGGCATCTGTGTGGCCGTGATAGCACCCGTCGAACTTGAGGAGTTTCTTCCGTCCCGTATATCCGCGGGCGAGGCGCAGGGCGGTCATGACGGCCTCGGTGCCGGAACTGACGAGGCGGATCATTTCCATGGAAGGGACCCGTTCGTGCAGTTGCTCCGCAAATTCAACCTCACGCGGCGTGTTGATTCCGAAGCTGGTGCCTTCGGAAGCGGCCTGTTGGATGGCCGCCACGATTTCCTGGCGGGCGTGGCCGAAGAGCAGGGGGCCCCAGGAGCCGCAGAAGTCGGTGAGTTCTTTGCCGTCGACTGATGTGATCCGTGCGCCTTGGCCGCTGACGACGTAGAGGGGATCGCCTCCGACAGCGTTAAAGGCCCGGACAGGGCTGTTCACACCGCCCGGAATGACGCGGGTCGCCCTGTTGAACAATTCCTTAGAAGTCATTGGATGCCCTTTCCGAAGAACTCGTCATACCGGTTGGCCCAGTAGGAGATGATGATATCCGCCCCGGCCCGGGCCAGGGCGGTGGTCGACTCCCGCACCATGCCGCCCAGATCGCCCCATCCGCGTTCGGCGGCGGCGATCAGCATCGAGTATTCACCGCTGACGTTATAGGCAGCGATGGGAAGGTCGGTTTGATCGCGCAGGCGGGTGAGAATGTCGAGGTAAAACAGGGAGGGCTTGAGCATCAGGATGTCGGCGCCCTCCGCCTCGTCCAGTTGTGACTCCCGCATGGCCTGGCGGGGGTCGGCGTAAGATGCCTGGTATCCGCGCCGATCGCCTTTCTGCGGCGCCGATTCTTCGGCTGCCCGGAAGGGGCCGTACATGCTTGAAGCAAACTTGGTCGAGTAACTCATGAGGATGGTCTGCTGGAAGTCGTTCTCGTCGAGGGCCTGACGGATGGCGGCCACCTGGCCGTCCATCATGGCGCTGGGAGCGACGATGTCGGCACCGGCGGCGGCGTGGGAAACTGCCATCCGGGCCAGAATGACATTGGCGGCGTCGTTGTCCACGTCGCCGGACGTTGTGAGGGGGCCGCAATGTCCATGCGAGGTGTAGGCGCAGACGCAGACATCCGAGGCGATGATGAGATCGGGGAACTCCTTGCGGATACGTCGGATCGCCTTCTGCACAGCGCCCCTGTCGTCATAGGCGGCGGTGCCTGCGGCATCCTTGCCGTCCTGTTCAACCAGTCCGAAGATCAGAACACTGCCGATGCCGGAAGCGACGACAGGGGCAAGTTCCTTGAGCAGCACATCAACGCTCATCCGGCTTTGACCGGGCATGGCGTCAATGGGTTCCCGGAGTCCCTTGCCATCCTTGATGAACACCGGCCACATGAATTTGTCGGGGCCGGGCATGGGCATGTCGAACATCCGCCGAAGGGCGGGGGTGCGGCGCAGGCGGCGCAATCGAAGTTCAGGGTAGGTGCTCATTGTTTCTCCTTAATCGTTTGCAAACCGTGTCGGCAATAGTGGCTGGCCAGTGCCTCGATGCTGGATTCCACGGTGGCTTCCGGCGGGACCAGATCAACGGTTACGCCGTGCCTTTTCAAGGCGGCGAGGGTTGGTTTGCCGATGGCCGCGACGAACTTGCCCTTGAGCGAGGACGCGCCCCATTGCTGGTCGTACATTTCGATGGCGGAAGCGCTGGCAAAGAAGGCCACATTGAAATCGGGTTTGTCGTCATGAGGCACAGGGAGGTTGTGGTAGAGAATGCAATCGTCCACAACGGCGCCCATGGTTTTGAGTTCTGCGGCAAGACCGGGGCCTGCCTTGTCCGAGCGCAGGCGCAGGATGCGCAAGCCGGGTTTCACGAGGGGGCGGACGGTGTTCAGGAGGCTGTCGGCGCTGAAATCGGAAACGGGTTCAATATCGGCGGAAAGGCCAAGGGTCCAGAGTTCCCTGGAGGTTCCGCCGCCACAGGTGACGAGCGTGGGGACCATGCGTCGATCGACCCAGGCGCTTTGCAGCAGTTCCCCAAAACACCGCACGGCAGAGGGCGAGGTGAGTACCACCCAGTCGTAGGACTTGATCTGGCGCAGGCAGGCGAGGGCTTCGGGGGTCGCTTCCAGTTTGATCAGCGGACGGCACACCGGGATGCCACCGTAGTCGGCCACGAGGTCAGCCGCCTTGTCCTGCAAGGCCTGGCTGGATGTCAGGAGGATGCGGCGCCCTGCCAGGGCGCCCCAGTTGGTGTAGTGGTACTTTGCGGCATCCCCGATGATGAGGAGGCCGGGGAGTTCTGTCTTGGTTTCCTTGATGAGGGCGGCGATGGTTGTGAGGTCGCCGGTGATGGAGCGCGACTGGTCACTGCCGGCACCGTAGACGACGGACGCCGGGGTGGTGGGCGAGAGGCCCTCGGCAATCAACTGGCGTGCGACCTCTTCCGCAACGGAGAGGGCCATGAAGAAGACGATCGGAAGCTTCATGCGGACATCGGCCGCGACGGAACCGGTGCCGCCCCCCTCCTTGCGGGGGGTCATGACGGTGAAGCCGCGCGAGACACCGCGCCGGGTGAGCAACATGCCGGTGGTGGAGGTGGCGGCGCTCAAGCTGCTGACCCCGGGCAAGACCCGGTAGGGCAGGCCCAGGGCATCCAGCGCCTCCACTTCCTCGGCGAGGCGGCCAAAGATGCCCGGATCGCCGCCCTTGAGGCGCACGACCTTCAATCCGCGCCGGGCGTAGCGGGTGATCAGGTACGTGGTTTCGTCCTGCGGCATGCTGTGCTGACCGCAGCGTTTGCCCACATCAATACACTGGACGGAAGGGGGCAACATGCCGAACAGATCATGGCCAAGGAGGGTGTCGTGGAGGCAGATGTCGCAACGTTGGAGGGCGTGGAGGCATTCGAGAGTACAGGCTCCGGCCGAACCGACGCCGGCGGCCGCGAAGGTGACTGACTTGGTGAACAACCGCCGCAGGTGGAGGAAACGCTCGTCGCCGGCGCGGAAGGTTACGGCCAGGGACCCTTGCCCGTCCGGGGGGGGCAGGGTTGATTCCGGGATCCATTCCGTAATGCGGTCCTGCAGTCCAAGCCGGTTCAGGGCGGCGCCGGCCATGACGATGAGATCAAAGTCGCCCCGGTCCAGTTGAGCCAAGCGCTCCTCGATGGTTCCGCGAATCGGGCTCTGACGCGCGGTGGGGAAACGGGAGGTGCAGTAGGCTTCGCGGCGTAGGCTGCTGACGCCGATGCGGCCGTTGGCCGGCATGGATGCGACGGTTTGTCCGTGCGGCCGGATCAGCACGTCGCGTGAATCCTCGCGCCAGGGCAGCCAGAACCAATCGAGGCCCCCGGCCACGGGATCGGGGGTATCCTTGGCGCTATGGACAGCGCAATCGAGGTCGCCATCGAGTACTTTGCGGTCAAGATCCTGGGTGAAGAAGTCCGCCGGGGCATCGCGCAGGTCGGCTGAGAGGTCGCGGTCGCCAGGTGAAGACAAGGGGATGTCCTCAAAGGTGCATGAAGGGAAAGCCGTTTCCAGCTTGTCCAAGGCGTCGCGGGTTTGGAGGCGGGCCAGCCTGCTGCTGCGGGTTCCGGCTTTAAGGGTCATCGTGGCCATCGTCATGGGTGTTATCCTTTGTGGATTCGTTGGCAAGGGTTGAGAGCAGTCCGGCGATCTTGTCTTTTACGAGTCGTGCCTGCCGGCACGAACGGCCGCCCGTGGAGACGGTGACCACCATGCCGTTTTGCCTGCAGGTTGCCGGCATGACGAAATCGCCGCGCGGCCAGTTGCTGTCGGCGGCGCTGCAAAGAATGCCGCGGCGCTGACAGGCGTCAATCACCTGCCGGTTCACGTCCTCATTATCCGTCGCCGCAAAAACCAGGCATTGTGCGTCCAGGTCGGATTCGATGAAAGGGTGTTTGACCAGCCGGACCTTGCCGGTGGTGGCGAGTGACTGGATATCCATGCCCGCTTCGGTGGTGACGACGGTTACATTGGCTTCCGCCTCCAGAAGGTGTCCTGCCTTGCGGGCCGCGATGGGGCCACCACCGACCACGAGACAGGGTTTGCCCGCCAGCATGAGGCATACGGGCAGAATGGGGTGTGTTACGGACTCGTTGCGCATCACTTCACCTTCCATCCGTTGGATCCTGTCAATTCAGTCAGCATGCGTTCAACGGCATCGAGCCAGATTTGAACGATGCCGTTGACCTCGCCCAAGCCCTTGGGCACCGGCAACGATTCGATGCCGGCGCGCTCCAAAGCGCTTGCCCAGGAATGCTCGCCGGCTCCGGCGATGTCAGCCTGCGCCGAGAAACCGGCGACCACCATGCAGGGAAGTAGCCACACTTTCCGAACACCCGTTGCCTTGCATTCGCGTAGCACGTCCTCGAGGCCGGGTTTGCCAAGCATCATGCCGAGGATAAGGCGTCGGTCAACGGTGCGGCAATGTTGAGCGGCCGCCAGGATGGTTCGTTGTGCCTGGGGATCCCGGCTGCCATGGGCGACGAGGAGAATTCCATCCTTCTCGTCGGGGGGCTTCGGAAGGTCCGTGATCAGGGCGCGGAGGGCGCGTTCCCAGTCGCCGGGCGAGGTCAGGAGGGCCTGCCCAAGCGAGACCTTCATCGGTGCCCCCTTAAGGCTCCAGGCGGCCACGGTTTGGGCCAGTTCGGTAAACTCCATGCCGTCCGAGAGATGCAGGGGCATGACAACGGTGTGGGTGAATCCCTCGTTCTGCATGGCCAACAGGGCTTCGCCCGGCGTGGGGACGGTGTTGCCCTGGGCGGCGAGTTTGCGGCGGATTGGCGCGGAAGTGTAGGTCCAGCGTGGTTCCACGCCTTGGAAGCGGAGTTCGGCCGCCCGGGTGATCTGGTCATACACGACCATGGCGCTTTCGCAGGTGGTGCCCGGGGTGGCAAAGAGAATGCCGGCGCGGACGTTCATGCGGCACCTGGCTTTCCGAGCGACGGGGGTGGCTCGCAGAAGAAGATGGGGCTGGATTTCTTGAACTCGCGCGCCGACCAGAGCATGCGGCCGTTGGAGAGGCGGGCCGTGTCACCCAGGTGTTCAAAGATGCCGACGGCTTCGTCGCGGGACCGGGCGTGAATCATGGCGTAAAGGTTGTACGGAAAGGCGGTGGAGGATGGGCGTTCGTAACAATGGGTGACGTGGGGGCTAAGGGCCATGGAGTTTCCGGCGGCGGCGATGCGGTCGGCGGTGACGGGCCACACGCACATGCTGTTGGCGGAGAATCCCAGTTTGCCGTGGCGAAGGACCAGGCCGATACGCCGGATGACTCCGGAGTCCTTCCATCGGTTCATAAGCTGAAGCAATTCGACGGCATCGAAGCCGAGCTCAGTGGCCAGAAGGCCGAAGGGATCAGGGGCGACGGTGATGTTGGCCTGCAGGCGGCGAACGACCTGGCGTTCACGTTCGGCAAGCGGGGGCGCGGGGCGTGCAGTTGCGGGCGGGGGGCGCGGGGCTGACGGCTGTGCGTCCTTGTCGCGCCCGAAAACAGCTTCGATTTTGAATTTCCGGAGAGCCGGAAGGTCCAGAACGTCGTAACCGCCCAGTGCTTCGGCGACGCGTCTCAATTCCTGCTTCAACTCCGCGGCGGGAGCGGTCAGGGTGAACCACAGGTTGGGGTGCCCCTCCCGTTCGTAACAATGGGTGATGCCGGGGTGGGGGGCGATACGGGCGGCGGCGGCCGCGAGGGTGTCTGGTGGAATATCGGCGGCACAAAGTGTGCTTTGGTAGCCGAGGCTTTGGGAATCAAACACGGCGCCAAACCGGCGGGCGACACCGGCCTCGAAGAGTGCATGGACTTGTGCAAGGACGGCGTCTTCGGACAAGCCGAGGTCGTTGCCAATGCTGGCGAAAGGACGTTGGACGAAAGGCAATCCTGCCTGGAGGGCCACTAGCAGCCGGGAGTCGGGAGGAGGTGTGGGTGTATTCACGTTGGGATTCTTCCGGGTTTTGGCGGAGGATTCAAGACGCCGTCCAGTGTGTGACCCAGGGCCAGGACGGGGTGGTGGAGGAGCATGCGCGGTCCCGAGTAACGCATGATGTTGCGGATGGCATCCCGCATGGCGGGTTTGTAGCAATGAGAGGGGCAGGCGGAGCACTTGGGTTTGTCGGGTCCGAACTTGCAACGTTCCAGACGGGTGGTTGCATAGGCCTGAACCGCCGCGCAGTCGGGACAGAGTCCCGACTGCGGCTTGTGATGGTCGCGGCAGTAAAGGGCGATCATCTTTTCCAAGGTCTGTTGTTCACGGGTGAGGCGGTGCATGGGGGTCTTCCGTGGTCAGCCTGCCGCCGGTTTTGTGGGCGGTGTTCCGGCATACGAGCAGTCGGGGTCTTCGGACATGAAGTCCGATGTGGCGGCGTAGGCCCGTGCACGGCAACCTTCGCAGACAACGCGGTAGCCGCACGATCCGCACTTGCCCTGAAGTTTTCCGGGGTCCCGGAGCGCCGAGAATACCTGGGAATTCCGCCAGATCTCGCCGAATGGCTGTTTGCGGACATTCCCGACGCAGACGGGGAGATATCCGCAGGGCTGGACATCGCCGATCCTGGAAATAAAGCACACGGCGGAGCCTGCGAGACAGCCCCGTGTCATGGCCTCCATGCCGCTGGCGGATCCATGACCCTTGCCGTGGGGATGGCCTTGGCCGTGGGGATGGCCATGGCTGGCGCCCGGCAAGGGAATTCCCTGCTCGCGCGAGACCTCGCGCATGATCCGGTAATACTGGGGGGCGCAGGTGGCCTTGATGTGAATTCGGTCACGCAGTTCGATGGACTTCAGGAACAGCCAGCGCAGGAACTTCTCCATCTGCTCGGAGGAAAGCCGGGCGTCGTCGCTGATCTGGGCGCCGCACCCGACGGGGACGAGCGCAAATACATGAAACGCAGCGGCCTTTCGGGCAATGACGAAATTCAGAAGGTCCTCAACCTCGTCAATGTTGTGTCGTGCGACGGTGGCATTGACCTGCAGGGAGACGCCGGCTCGGGCCATGGCGTCATACCCTCGCAGGGTGGCCTCGAAACTGCCGGGAACGCCACGGAAGGCGTCGTGCGTGGAGGCGTTGGCGCCATCGAGGCTGACGCTGACCCGCTGGATGCCGGTTTCGACGATGCGTCGGGCGATGGCGTCGTCCACGGTGGTGCCGTTGGTGGCCAGGGCCACGCGGCTGAACATGCCGACGCAGGCTTTGGCGATGTCGAAGAAGTCATTTCGGACCAGCGGTTCACCGCCGGTCAGGATCATGATGGGGTCGCCTGCCTCGCGGATGTCGCGGGCCACGGACAGGATTTCGTCGGTGGACAACTCGCCGGCGACGAAATTATCCACGGCTTCGGCGCGGCAGTGGCAACACTTCAGGTTGCAGCGTGCCGTCAGTTCCCAGAACACCAGACGGAGGGTGTCAGTCATAGTCCGATCTCCTTATCGGTCAGGTAGCAGTCCGGCTCCGCTTCCCAGACGTCGCCGGTTACAGCCTCGGCCCGGACGCGGAAATTGCCATTGCAGATATCCAGCCACTTACAGGCGGCGCAGCGTCCCTTCAGGTATTGCTTCCGGTTGCGCAACTTGCCCAGCAGGGGTTCGGAGGTGTCGGACCAGATGGCGCTGAAGGGGCGTTCGTTGACGTTACCGAACGAGTAGTGGCGCCAGAACTGGTCGGGATGCACGGAGCCGTCCCAACTGACGCAGCCGATGCCGGTGCCGGTGCTGTTACCGCCGTTCATTTTAAGGAGGCTAAGGACCTCCTCCGCGCGTTTCGGGTCTTCCTGCAGGAGGCGCAGGTAGACGTAGGGG
>JBIJCW010000044.1:0-13376 GCA_044344495.1 Kiritimatiellia bacterium
GTGGTCTTCTCGTTGTCGTTGGCGTTCAGCCCCCGCACGCCAACCACATACTGCAAGTCGCGATGAAACACCGTGAAGCCCGGCACCGTCTGCAACAACTCGCCCAGGCTACGGTAACCGCGCTGCTGGATGGTCTCACGCGAAAACACATAGACGGAGCCCGGCGCTTCGTCCGTCCGCTCGTCCACGCGCGAGATGGTGTACACCTCGACCTCCATCAACTGCTTGATGCTGAGGAGGCTCCTTCCGGCATCATCCACCACAACGTCAGCCAGCACGCCGTTACCCCCGCACCACGCCAGAAGGACGGTCAGGCCCAGGACACCCAAACGCCCCAGCCCGCTCTTGTGGGCAACATACGAGACTTGCATCTTCATTGGGTTGCTCCTTTTCTTTATTCTTCCGCCCGGCCGCTCCGGACAGGCCGATACCTCTATTGAACCATTCGTGACATCTTGCTTCCGTTCAGAACGCTGGCAACACTCTGCGCCAACTCCGCCCAGAGGTACGGTTTGTGCAGGAATGCCATAACCCCCTGATCCAAAATGCCGTCCGCCTCGCCATTCATACTAAAACCAGACGACAATAGCGCCTTGATTCCCGGATTGATCTGCCGCATGGCCAGAAACAAATCCCGCCCGCCCATCTTTGGCATCACCATGTCCGAGATCACCAAATCAAAGGTCCGCCAGTCCTTACGATAAAGTTCCAACGCCTCACGCGAATCACCACATGCCGTAACCTCGTACCCCAGCTTGCGGAGCATGGCCGTGGCAATTTCAAGAATAACGGGCTCATCATCGACGATCAAAATCCGCCCGTGTCCCGTCGGGGCCGGCTCCGCGACCTCAGGGACAACCAACGCCGCGCCCGACGCCTCCAAAACCGGCAAGTAGACGCGGAACGTGCTGCCGCGCCCCAACTCACTGTAAACCCGGATCGTTCCACCATGGTTCTTAATCGTTCCATACGCCGAGGCCAAGCCAAGCCCCGTCCCCTTCCCCACTTCCTTGGTGGTGAAAAAGGGCTCAAACAGCCGCTTCATTGTCGCCGGATCCATCCCGATCCCTGTGTCCGTGACGCTGATCTGCACATAGCGCCCCGGCTTCAGTTCCTCGTCGGGATGGCCTGCCGCAAAGGTCACTACGCAGGTACGGAAGAAAAGCTCCCCGCCCTCCGGCATCGCGTCGCGGGCATTCAGCCCCAGATTGAGGAGCGCGCTCTGGATTTGTGCCTGATCGGTCAACACAATCGATGGCGTCGCTTCCAGATACCGCTGGATCTCAATCCGCTTGTCGACACTGTGATTCAGGAGCTCCACCACCTCCTGAATGACCTTGTGGACATCCGTCGGCATACTCACGTATTTGCCCTTGCGACTGAAGGCGAGCAGCTGCCGGATGAGCGAGGAGGCCCGCGTAGCCGAGGTCATGATGTTCGCCGCGTATCCTTTGTGGGTCGGATCCTTCAGGCCTTCGATCAGTAATTCAGTGAAACCCATGATGCCGCAAAGCTGATTATTGAAGTCGTGCGCCACGCCCCCGGCAAGCTGGCCAATGGCCCGCATCTTCTCCGATTGGCTAAGTTGCTCGTTAGATCGCTTCAGCGAAGCTTCACGCTCCGCAATCGCGGTCAGCATCCGGTTGAAAGCGTCCGTAAGCAGTCCAAGTTCGTCATTGCCGGATTTGACGGCCCGCACCGCATAGTTATTGTCATGCGTAACCGCCGTGGCGGTCTCGGCCAGGGACTGAATCGGCCCTGAAATGCGCCGCATCAGGACGTTGCACAGCGGGATACTCACCAGCAGCGAGCCAACCAACACCAGCAGCACCACGCAAGAAGACACGATGAAAAACGTGTAAATGTCCCGCAGGCCGCAGAAGAGGTAGACCGTGCCGATGCGCCTGTTTTCGAGCATGACGGGCCGGACGAGCACCATGCGCCGGCTGTCCTCTGGCTGGCCGTCGGGCGCTACCACCTTGGGCAAGTCCACGGCACTGCCCGCATGCCGGTACTCAGCGAACAACCGGCCGTCGGCTGAATAGACCGCCGCCGCCTCAATCCGCCGGTGCGCCGACAGCGAGGACAAGAGTTGGGTGGCCGCCGCCGGTTCATTGAAACTCAGGATGGCGCGACAGTTGAGGGCTACGACCTCGGCCAGCGCGCCAGCATCGTCACGAACACTCCTCCGGAACGCCAGCGTTGCATGGATTGTCAATACGGTGCCCGTCAGCGCCAGGGCAAAGGCGGCGACCGCCAAAGCAATGACCAGGAGCTTCCTCCGCATCGGCATATCTCGGAAAGCACGCATGACGCGATCAAGTCTCCTTGTTTGTCGGGTTCATGATCATTGCAACACGCGGTCTATCTGCAATAGGTGTAACCATCGCCCGCTCACCCATCGCCATCGATGGCCAAGTCGGCCCCCCCCTGATGGATAACGTGTGGGACCGGTCATACTAGTCCGACTCCTTTTCCTTGGTCGCGGGAACGATCTGGGCCAAATTAAGCAGTTCCCAGCTTATGATGAGCCCTCGACGACCGGCGGCCTCCCGGTTGATTTCAAACCGCACCTTCTTGCCCTGAAGAACAAAGTTGATGGTCCCGCCTCGGGAGGCAAACCCCTCGACATCACCCACTGTCAGGACAGCCCGCCCCCTCTGCGCCATGACCGCCAGAATCCGGTCGATTTGATCTTTCTCCGACTTGCTGACGAACAGTAAGTGGCACGTCGCGATGCTCTCAACATCCCGCGCGCGCTTGATGACCAACCGCCGACCGCCCGTGCTGTTCTGATTCTTGACGGCCCTGTCCAGGGCCGCGCCAAACGGATCGTCACCCAGCACGCCAATCACCAGCGGAGCGTTGGTATCGGCAAAGGACTCGGATGGCCACTTGACAAACTGGGTAAACAGCGGCAGGAACTCCGCCTTGACTTCATACTCATCGTGAGGCGAATCCTGCGCAAGGCCGTCAAAGGCCCCGTACAGCATCCAACCCGCCATAAGGAGCATCCGCGCCCAAAGACCGATGCCCCGGCTTCGATCGCCCTGATGGTCATTGGCGCGCTTCATAATACTACTCAAGTGCCCCAGCCATACATGACATTGGACGTCACCCCTCGAATCCCGCACACCGATGGATAATAAATCGCCTTCCCGGCACTGCGGACACTCGCCCGTTGAGACCCGCAGAAAAACCCTACCAGAGGGAACAGCGTAATAAAACGGTACCCGAAACGCAAGCGCAGCCCCGACAGCGCAGCCCCGACAGCCCGGCAAGGCATTGAAAGCGGCGGCGCATCTCGGAGTTTTACTGACACATCATCAGCCGCCCACCGGGCTCGTCCCGGTGGAGGCAAACGTTGAACAGACATCAGCCGCCCACCGGGCTCGTCCCGGTGGAGGCAAACGTTGAACGTCCGCATCGAACCTGCCCATCACCCCAACTTTCTCCACCTGCGGCACAGCCTCCTTCGCTGGAGCTACGGCGGACAAGATCCCGCGGGGATCGCCAAAACTCAGAGATGCGCCCCGCCTGTCATTCCTTCTCCTTCTGAATTGACAGAGCTGGGATGAGGTCTGAATATGAGCTGACTGATGTGGTGTTGTCGTTGAACGCAAAGGAGCACGGAAGATGAGAACCTGGATTGCATGGATCGTCCTGGCGGGAGTCTGCCTGGGGTTAGGCGGGTGTGGGTATAACCGCATTCAGTCCGCGGACGAGGAAATCAAGGCGGACTGGGCGGAAGTGCTGAACCAGTATCAGCGGCGCGCCGATCTGGTGCCGAACCTGGTCAATGTGGTCAAGGGATATGCGGCCCATGAAAAGGAAATTCTCAGCAAGGTGACCGAGGCGCGGGCAAGGGTGGGCGCGATCCAGGCCACGCCTGAATTGGTCAACAACCAGGAGGCGTTTTCCAAGTTCGTGGCGGCCCAGCATGAGTTGTCGAGCAGTCTGGGGCGCCTGCTGGCCGTGGCCGAGAATTATCCACAATTGAAGGCGGACGGTGTCTTCCGGGATCTCCAGGCGCAGTTGGAGGGAACCGAGAACCGGATTGCCGTGGCGCGAAACCGCTATATTGAGGCGGTCAAGGGATACAACATCACGGTGCGGTCCTTTCCCGCCAACCTGACGGCCAAGATGTTCGGCTATTCGGTCAAGCCGACCTTCACGGTGGAGAATGAAAAGGATCTGGCCAAGCCTCCGACGGTTGATTTCAAGTGAAGCCTGAACGGTTGTCCATTGCCGCCCTTGTGGTGTCGCTGTTTGTGGCGACGGGGTGTCTGGCCGTTCCAGTCCCGGTGCCCCGGCTGGATGCCCGTGTGACGGACCTGGCGGGGGTGCTCAATCCTGGCCAGCGCCAGCAACTGGAGGAGTCCTTGCGCCAGTTTGAATCCGCGAAAGGGCCCCAGGTGGTGGTACTGGTGGTTCCGACGACGGGTGAGGAGACGATCGAGCAGTACAGCATCCGGGTGGCGGAGCAATGGAAGATCGGGCGGAGCGGGGTTAATGACGGGGTGATCCTGCTGATGGCGAAGAATGACCGCACGGTGCGAATCGAGGTGGGGCGTGGGTTGGAAGGGGCTATTCCGGACGCGGTGGCCAGCCGGATCATCAACGAGATCATGGTGCCCCAGTTCAAGCAGGGCGATTTCCCTGGCGGAATCAAGGCGGGGGTGGAGCGAATCCTCAAGACGGTTCAGGGGGAGCCATTGCCGGTGCCTGTGGCGCGAAAGGGCGAACGTTACAAGGAATGGGTGGGGCCGATTTTTCCGTTCCTGTTTGTTGGCATTCCGGTGGTGATGTCAGGCCTGAGCGCGCTGATTGGTCGTCTTCTGGCTGGGTTGATCGGGGGGGGTATCATGGGGATGGTGATCTACGTGATGACCGGGCAATGGGTGCCTGGAGTTGTCTTCGGCGGTTTCTTCCTTGTGTTCATTCTGCTTGCCGCTTCCTCCCGGGGACGGAGGGGGTATGGGCGAGGCTGGAGCAGTGGCAATGGATGGAGCAGTGGCGGGGGCGGGTTCAGCAGCGGGGGTGGCGGGTTTAGTGGAGGAGGCGGGAGTTTCAGTGGTGGAGGCGCCTCCGGGCGATGGTGAGACGATATGAACCTTAAACGTATTCTGGGACACATGTGGATGGCGCCCCGGGCGGTGCGGCGGGTTTTTCCGGCGGAGGTGATGGAGCGCATTGCCGGGGCGATCCGGGACAGCGAACGGCGGCATGGGGGGCAGATCCGGTTTGCGGTGGAGAGTGCGCTGGATTGGTATCGTCTGGTACACGGCATGCAGGCGCCCGAGCGGGCGTTGGAGGTGTTTGCGCGGCTCAGGGTGTGGGACACGGCGGAGAATAATGGTGTGTTGATCTATCTTCTGCTGGCCGACCGGCATGTGGAGGTTGTGGCCGACCGGGGTGTTCACCAGCGGGTGGGAACGGAAGGGTGGGAGCGAATTTGCCGGGACATGGAACAGAGTTTTGCGGCGGGACGCTTTGAGGAAGGGGTCCGGAAGGGGATTGAGGCTGTGACGGGTATCCTGACGAAGGAATATCCGGCCACCGGAGCGGCGGTCAATGAATTGCCTGATGAGCCAATTGTTGTGCGGTAGTGTCCCGAGCTATGGGGCAGTGGGATCAGCCCTTACTTCAGGCATTCGTGCTTTCGGATTCATTCTTTAGATCCTGCTCAATGCCTGCCACCTGCCGGGCAAAGCCTTCCCGGTCCGCACCCCAAACAGCGGCGCAATCTCCCGTTGCGTTAGTCCGCCGTATTCCTCCCCCTACTCACCGAGCCGATCAAGAAACCGCTCCCGATCCTTGTCATCCACAAACAAGGCCCACCGGTTATCCCCAGCATTCCGGTCACCGACCTCTAGTCAAGATGGCTCTGGATGCACACCGCACACTATTGACAATTTAGACCAGTCTGATAGTCTAGTTTAATGAAAACAACGACAATTGGAGCATTTGAGGCCAAGACACATTTTTCCGAACTGCTGGCAAAGGTTCATGAGGGGGCATTATTCATTGTCACCAAACATGGCAAACCAGTGGCACAGCTGGGACCGGCAGACACAAGCGACATTCATCCAGTATTTGGCAGTGCCCGTGGCCGTGTCCATATTAAGAATGACTTTGACGCTCCGCTGGCCGACTTCGCGGAGTATGAGTCGTGAACCTACTGGTGGACACACATGCATTGCTCTGGTTTGTATCTGGCGATGCCCGCCTCAGTCCAGTCGCACGTAAAGCAATCGCATCGCCGACCACGGTCAACTATATCAGCGTGGCTTCCTGGTGGGAGATGGCGGTCAAATGCAGCTTGGGGAAATTGCACCTCGACGACCCCTTTGACATGTTCGTAAAACAACGCACCAGGGAGGGATTTCGAACTTTGTCTATTGAGACCAACCACCTTCCCGCCCTTGTAAGTCTCCCGTTCCACCATCGCGATCCTTTCGACCGCTTGATTATCTGCCAAGCTATTCAAGAGACGATGCCAATCTGCTCATCAGATAACAATTTTAGTCATTATCCGGTGGAACTTGTGTGGTAGCCAATACGCAGGCACGAAGGCTCTTATGCCCTACCCCGCTTTGCATCTGAACCGTTAAGGGCCATCACTACTGCCCTGCGCTGGGGTATGTTGCCTGTGGTTTGGGGTGAGGAAGACCGGGAATCCGCACTGCCCGCCTATCTGACGGCCTATTTGCGGGAGGAGGTCCAACAGGAAGGGCTCGCCCGTAACACCGGCAGTTTCAGCCGTTTTTTGGAGGCCATGAGCTTTTCCCATGGCAGCCTCTTGAATGCCGCCGAAGTCGCCCGGGAATGTCAGGTCAGTCGAAGTACGGTCGAAGGGTATTTGTCCATATTGGAAGATCTCCTGCTCGGTTTTCGTCTGCCGGTTTTCAAGCGACGGGTGACTCGGCAACTGACGGAACACCCCAAGTTCTATTTCTTTGATTGTGCGTTTACCGGAAGTTACGACCGCGCGGACCATTGGACCGTGCAGATGAAGTCGCCGGGGCGGCCCTGGAGGGTTTGGTAGCGCAACATTTAAGGGCTTGGATTGCCTATTCCCAGAATGACTCAAGTTTGTATTATTGGAGGATAAAATCCGGTGCTGAGGTGGATTTTGTAATTTACGGCCCGAACGGCTTCACGGCCATCGAGGTCAAATCCTCCTCCCGGGTTGAACGGGGTGATGTGCGATCATTGCGTACTTTTCAGGAAGATTACCCGGAAGCCCAGGCCATTTTGCTTTATGGAGGATCTCAGCCTCTACGCGTGAATGACATTCCATGCCTCCCCTGTGTAGATTTCTTGCGCAACCTCAGGCCCGGAACTGAACTGGGGAAATAGACTCTCGGGCAGTGGGATCAGCCCTTACTTCAGGCATTAGTGCTTTCAGACTCATTCTTTAGATCCTGCTCAATACCCGCCACCTGCCGGGCGGCGCGCACAAACGCGTCCACAGCCTCCAGCGCAATGTTGCTGGGCAACGGGCTGCCCGTCGAGAGGATGAACGGCGCGCCCGCGCCGGACTGACGGATCTGCTCGCGCGTGGCCGCCGCAATCTCTTGCGGATCGTTGCGCATGAGCAACAGCTCGGAATCAAGCTTGCCCAGCAGGCAGCGGCGCGCGCCAAAGGCCGCGCGCACCCGGCTCACGGTCACTTCCGCATTTTTGCGCGGCTGCTCGAAGGCAAAGGCATCCATGGGGATCGCCGCCTCCTGCGCCAGGATCGGCAGGATGTCGCCTTCATTCCAAAGGATGACTTTCAGCCCGGCCTCGTGCGCGGCCTCCACGATGGACCGCTGGTAGGGCAAAGCGAACTCTTCGACCATGCCCGGCGACAGGATATCGCACGAGGCCCAGCCATCGGCAAGGAAACACGCCTCGGCAGGCGCACGACCGGCACACCCAACGTCTGTGATTGCTGGGAATTGACAGCCGTGATCAGCGGCGAGCGGTCATGCGTCGACCACGCTCGAGGAAATACTGAAGGGTTTCAAACTCCACCTCGGGCGGGATCGAGTGGTCCGAGTGGACGACATAACTGCACCCCATCTCCATAAGGGGGGTGATGACACGATCCATTTCGGCGTCCAGCACGGCTTTGTCATTGCTGATGATGGCACGGGCATCAACGCCGCCAAAGAACGCGATCTGCTTTCCGTACTGCTTCGCCAAGCGCGGCATATTCATTCCAGCTTTCACTTCCATCGCCTGCAGGCAGTTCATGCCGGCACGGATGAGACCGGGTACAAGGGGCTCGACAAACCCGCAGGAATGCACAATGACCTTCAGCCCCTTGCCGTGGAAGAAGTCAAAGAGGCGCTTGTGCCCGGGTTCGACAATTTCCTGATACATCTCCGGTGACATGAAAGGCCGTTCTTTGAAGCCCATATCCTCATAGACGAAGGCGCCGTCGGGAAGGCCGCCTTCCGCAAAGAGGATTTCCAGGTGGCGGATGGTCATCTCCACATAGGTCATGACCATGTCCTTGACCCAGTCCGGATCCAGGGCCATTCCGACCAGCATGTGTTCGTGTCCGCAAAGAGGATGCATCTGCTCGAACGGGGCAACCCCTGTCCAGCAGAAGAACTCCTGGTTCCGGGCTGCCTGGGCGCGGGCCTCTTTATACCCGTCAAGATTGAAGCGTCGCCGATCCGTTTTCACCAGCATGGGCTTGATCTTTTCCTCCCAAGCCGTGCGATCAGTAACCGTGAAGTCGACGTGCTCGGGGGTTGAGGAATGTTTGGTGTGGCGGCGCAACTTGGCCCCGTTCCCGTCGAGAATCAACTGCGTGTCCCCTGACTCCTCCAGGATCACCGGCTTGAAATCGAGGTCGGCCGTACTGTTCAACCAGCCACCACCTCGCATATCCAGCTTGAATTGCTCGACGAAGTCGCCCTTCAATAGACCCTTCTCCTGCCACAGCCTATAGGTTTCCGGCCACAAATCCTCATAGCAGGGACTGTGATCCACGGGTTTGAGTGCGAGGACGTTGGTGAAGCGCTCTTTTCCGGTCATGGGCTGCATAGGGTCTCCAACCTTGTATATTTCAGAACTAATATCCAATGAATTAAGCAGAATAAGCCTTATTATTTCAAAATAGAATGGATTATTCAGACTATTATTTGTATAAATCCGAGATGATGAAACTGGGGTCTGCGCAAATCATGTCAGCGGCAGTGACCGAGTGCGGGCCGGATTGGCGCTGGGACAGCAAGCCTTCCTCCTGGCGGAATTTGATTTTGTGGATGGTTACGGCGGGACGGGGAAACATGAACTATGCGGGGCGGGACTACCCTGTTCAGGCCGGTGATTGTTTCGTATTCCGGATGTGGAACCGGTGCGTTGGCGAGCATGACCCCAAAACGCCGTTGACGGTCTACTGGTGTGAATTCAGGATGCTGGACTCGGCAGGCACGCCGCTGGTCTTGTCGGCTGCCTTGGGCGATCAATTGCCAGCCGAGTATCGCCGCCCGCCCGATCTTCAGTTCCTGACCCAGGTCTTCGCCCGGGCCATCCGCTATAATGGTGAGCAGGGACGAAAGCCGGAGGCGGATTTATGGATGAACGCCACCCTTCAGGAATTGGCCCGCCAGGATGCATTGTTGCCTCGTAGCGGTCTGGACCTGGAGCACTATGAGTCGGTTCTTGAGGTGACGGACGCAGTTCGCCGGGAGTTGGGGAAGCCATGGACCGTCCACGAACTGGCCCGCCGGATGCATTATTCCCCGGATCATTTTACCAGGGTGTTCAGGGCCGTTCATGGGGTGTCGCCGCGGGAGTTCATTATCCAGGCCCGGATAGAGCAGGCGAAGAATCTGATCGCGATGTCGAGCTACAGCATCCGTCGTATTGCAGACCTGCTGGGGTATTCCGACGTCTATCACTTCAGCAAGCAGTTCAAGGAGAGGACGGGAATTCCCCCCTCCCGGTTCCGCAAGCGCTGCTGATGGATCCCGGGAGGAAGCCCCCGCACCCCTTGAGCGGGATACACAGCGCATACGATTCCGTAGCGTTGGTGAACCCACCTGGCCCGTTCATGGTGGCGGCAAACAGGTGGGTAGGGCGACCCTCATTGAACAGCAGGAACGGCCGCTCGAGCTGCCCCATGGTCTGCCTCGTTCCATCACTCCAAATGATGTTGCGGGAGCAGGAAAATCTAGGGACATACAAATAGTGCCCTATCCATACGACAACCCCAATTCTATCGTGTGAATTCATGACATCACTGTCCAGCCTATGGATTATCGAAAACCATGGCCTTGGATTCCGTCAATCAGGGGATACCGGCCTTAAAATCAGGGAATGCAGAACCCTATTGACCCGCTCCAAACAAACCCCGTCTAGCCCGGCGTTGCACCGGGTAATCTTAATCGTAATCTTCATCATAATCCTCTCTGGGGCAGGAGATTACGATTACGATTCATTAGCATCCCACAGGAGACAGAACAGTAGCGCCGCGACTGACGCCGCCCGAGAGCAGCGCGTTCGCGGCGATCAGAATATCAGAATTGAAAACGACATGATCAAAAGGTGCTATTTAAATTGATTGGAAGGACTTTCCTTACTAACCTTTGCAAATGAGCTGAAGCGAGACCGACACCACGGCCAGGAGCGAATGTCACTCCATCCCCACCCACTTGAGCGGCAACGAGGCCGGAATCGCGGGCCGATTGGCGATCTCGCCGTCCTTCGCCCAGCGTGGACCCGGCCGTGGAAACTCCCAAGCGTCGCCCAGTTCGATGGCGCCCAGATCCGGCGCCTTGCCGCGGGCCTTGTGATCGTAGTCCTTCCCGGCCACACCGGCGTCCACAGCCGGGCCGTCAGCGCGAAGCGTGAAGTCCATCGGGTTCATGGACACGAACGGCGATAGGGGGTCGTGCATCATCTCGGGTATATCCTTGGATCCAATCTTCGGCCCGCAGTAGAGATTGTTGCGGCTGGGAACAAACCCCTTGAGCCCCCATCCCCGCGGCTCGGCGCAGTAGAAGACGTTGTTCTCCATCGCCATGTTCTCATACCGGTGGTCTTCGCCGCACCAATAGATCCAGCGGTGCGTGTTCACCATCGTGTTGTGGAAGATCCTCGCGCCCTGGGTTGGCAGGCCGCTGCCCCAGGGACTGCCGAACTTGAAAAACACACTCCACTGGAAGCCCTGTTCCGGCGAAATGTAGAGAATGTTGTGATCGATGGTGAGTCCCCCGCCCATGACCGGCGAGAGGGCCAGCAGGCACATGCCATCGAGGATGACGTTGCGATGCACGCGCAGGTTCATTGGCGTGCTGCTGTCGAACTCGATGGAGTCGTCGGCGCAATTCTGGATGAGGTTGCAGGCAATCTCGCAGGCATCGGCAGAGGTGTCGGTGCCGTTGCCGCGCGGCTCGAGGCCGTCGAAGCACTCGTACAGCCAGTTGTTGCGGCAGACCGAGCGCGGCCCGCCGTAGTTCATGAATGTCGCCGCCAGACTGCCGTGATACAGCGTATCCCAGTACTTCGGGTCGAAATGCTTCCACCGGCAGCAGGGGTAGCCGCTGAAGTCGCAAAACTCCACCGTCAGGCCGCGGGCAGTGTGGTTGGCGCTGCCAATCGGGCGGGGCGACCCGCGAGCCGGAACCGCGACCGTGTCGGGCTGCAGAACGCCGAAGTACGCTCCGCTGATGGCGCAGTCGCGGATCGTCACCTCGTTGCCGCGAACGACCACCGCGGCCCCGACACCGAGACGCAGCCGAAGTCCCTCGATGACCACGTGATCGGCTCGCACATCGATGTTGGCCAGGGTGGCGCAGAGCATACGCATGCTGCCGGGCACCCAAAAGGACAAGCTCGCATCGCGCGTGGAGAACTCGGACTCGGCGGTCGAGTGGCCGCCGGGCCGGCTGACTTCGATCGCGGCGGCGTTGGGGTCCGTTCCGCCTTCCATGCGCACATACAGGAAGCCGTTCTGCCAGGCGAAGCCCTCCGGCACACAGGGGCCAAGCGCGAGGTTGCGGGCGTAGAGGTTGGGAAACTTAAACTTGGTCAGATGATCGAGTGTACCGTAGTTGAGCAGGTTACGCGACCCAGCCATCGCCCACCACACGCGGGACGTCACGGCGGCACGGTACAGGTCGCCCTCGACTCGTTCGAACTTCAGCAACCCATCTGCCGGCGGCACGGCGCCGCTCAGGGTGACGGATCCGCCCTTGACGACACTCAACGTGATGGGCTTCCCGGGTATTCCCCCGCGGGTGATGACCAGATTCTGGTAGTACACGCCGGGCTGCAGGACGATCGTGTCACCCGGCGCGGCCGCGTCGAGCGCCTTCTGGATGTCGTCGGCGGGTGTGAGTTCAACCCCGGCAGCCGGTACGGCACCCATCAACGCCGCCAAAACCAAGGCGGCTAAAACATGACACGGTTTCACGGGCCATCTCCTTCGAGGCGATTGCGGCAGACCGCTGCCGACTGCAGTCCGGATCTGTCTCGTACGTGCCCCAAGGCCCTGCTGACTCTACGCCGTCCATGCGGCCCTAGCTGTGGATAAGAAATCCCTTTTCTGGCGGTATGGGCACACGCTCGTTGAGACCGGTCTAAAACATCGTTTTCATGGTTGAAATCATGCGGAAAGCTGGCGAGAACGTCAAGATCAAGACAAAACAGCACAATCAAGAGGCTTTGGGGCGGACGGGGTACTCCCCGGCCGGACCAAAGCCGCTGGCACGCTGTGCACCACCAGATCCCCTAGATCGTGCCGCCGATTCGCCTCGAGCAACACACACCGCGCCCCACCCCTGTTTCCAGGAAACCACCCGCACCGCATGCGGATCGCCCGGCACACCGGCCGCAGCCGCGGCCCACTCGCCGGCATACTGGCGGACGGTCTCTAAGCCGGAAGGAACTAGATCGACCAGTCGCGGTAGGCGGTTGGCATGGCTGTCGGTCTTACTCATATCGGATCTCCTGTTTCATGGTTTTGCTTCCTATAAAACACCAGCCGGCTCTCCGGCGCCTGCTCCAGCGTCACTCGCACACCGCGTTCGCCAAGTTCCTGGCCGGTCTGCTTCCAGGTCTTGCCGGTGTCGGTATCCTGCAACTCGTACTCCGCAACCGGATCAAGCCCCTGCAGTCGGAGCGCGGCGCTGATGAACGGTGCGTCCTTACGCCGGAAGGCCAGCACCAGCCCCTCGCCTAGATCCGGCCGGTGCATCTGGAATGCCGCCCAGACATCATAGTCCGGCGAATTGGCCACCAGCGGATAGTAGTCGCCGTAGAAGAGCGGACGGGCGCGCACGAAATCGGCCAGCATGCGCCGGTGCCAATCCCACGGATACTGCTCCTCGATCGGGAAACTTTCGTACGGGAAGATCCCAAACTGGAGC
>JBIJCW010000201.1:0-3868 GCA_044344495.1 Kiritimatiellia bacterium
TATCAAGCAGGCGGGTTCGCAGGTGGGGCCGGACCGGCTGAGGTTTGATTTCTCGTATTTCCAGGCATTGACGCCGGAACAAATCGCGGCAGTGGAGCGGCGGGTCAATGAGATGGTGGTGGGTAATGCGTTGGTGACGACCTCCGAGATGGCGTTGAAGGATGTGCCGGGTTCGGGAATTGTGGCGATCTTCGACGAGAAGTATGGGGACACGGTCAGGGTGGTCAATGTCGGCGGGTACAGTCGGGAACTGTGCGGCGGCACGCATGTGGCGGCGACGGGGGCGATCGGGAGCTTCCGGATTCTATCGGAGAGTTCCATTGCGTCGGGAGTGAGGCGTATCGAGGCGGTGGCCGGCATGGCGGCGTACGAGGCGATGTGCGGGGATCGGACGATGGTGGAGGGACTGGCCAAGCGGTTCAGTGTGTCGCCAGCCGAGGTGAGTGACCGCGTGGATGCGGTGGCGGAGCAGATCAAGTTGCTGGAGAAGCGGATCAAGGATCAGGAGACGGCGGCGGCGCTGATGAAGCTGGAGGGGTTGGTGGCGGGTGCCGGGGAAGTCAAGGGGATGACGCTGGTGGCGGCCGATGTCGGAAATGTGTCGTCGGACGGGCTCAAAACGCTGGCGGAGGCGGTACTGGCACGGGTGGTGTCGGGGGTGGTGGTGTTGGGGGCCGTTTGCGAAGGCAAGGTGCAATTCATTGCCGGCGTGAGTGCCGATCTGGTCAAGAAGGGCGTACATGCCGGGAAACTCGTCAAGGAGGTTGCCAAGGTGGCGGGGGGCAGTGGGGGTGGGCAGCCGGGGATGGCGCGGGCGGGAGGCAAGGAGGCGGGCAAGATTGCCGAGGCGGTGGAAGTGGTGGTGGGGCTGTTGCGGGGGAATGGTTGAAAAGGGTTTGGGGAGGAAACTCAGGTGGCGGAAAAGAAGCAAGTCGAATGGTTGTGGCGTGAAGTTGACCAGTGGGTGCGCGATGGGGTGGTGAGTGAGACGCAGAAGGTGGAGATCCTTGGACGTTATCCGGCCGCCGTGTCATCGGTGGCATGGGGGACGATCATCTTCTCGTCGCTTGGGGCGGTGATTGCGGGGCTCGGGGTGATTCTGCTGTTGGCGTACAACTGGGCTGACATCACAAAGGTGCAGAAGCTGACGCTGGTGTTGGGGAGTGTTCTGATTGCGCATCTGGTCGGGCTGCATCTTTTCCGGGGTGAGGAACGGCGGCGTCCGCTTGGTGAAGGGTTGTGTCTTTTGGGCACGATGTTGTTCGGGGCGGGGATCTGGCTGGTGGCCCAGATCTACCACATTGACGAGCATTTTCCGAATGCGTTCCTGATCTGGGGTCTGGGGGCGCTGGCCATGGCGCTTAGCATGCCTTCGATTCCGCAGGCGATCCTGGCGGCGATCCTGCTGGTGGTCTGGGGCGGGGTCGAGCGGGTGCAGTTTGACAGTCCCATGTTCGTGGCGCCGCTGTTGTTGGCATTGGTCATTATTCCCCTGGCGTCTATCCGGCGTTCGCGGCTGTTGCTGGCCGTGGCGTTGCCGGGGTTGGTTCTATCCTATGCGTTTGCAGTGCCGCATGACGGCGGGCAGCCGTGGTTGGTGCTGTCGGTGCTATTGAGCCTCTCGGCGCTGATGATTGCCACGTCGTACCATGTCCGGAGACGGGGTTCCTTTGCGGAGGCCAGCGGATTGCTGGCGGTGTACGGGTGGGGACTTTACATTGGCATTCTTTATTTGATGAGTTTTCCGCGGATTTCACACGAGTTCTTTGGATGGGATCGGAGCCGGCTGGCGTGGTCATATTTTGTCTACTGGGGTATTCCGCTGGTTGCCTGTGTTGCCGCCTGGAGCCTGTTGGTGCGCGATTGGTTGGGTGGGAAGGTCGAGCGGCGCGAGGGGGAATTGGGTGTTGAGATCATGCTGGTGCCGATGACGGTGATCCTGGCGATGGCGGATCTGTTCTATCTCCGGAGTTTTGGGGACTGGATGGTGGCCGGGCCGTTCAACCTGGTGTTGATCGGGTTGGCGGCGTCGCTGATGGCGGTGGGATGCCGGCGGGGGATGATCCGTCCGACGATCCTGGGTTCGGTGTTGTTGATCCTGGTGATTGTGGCGCGGTATTTCGATCTATTTGAAAGCCTGCTGATGCGCGGGGGTATATTTGTGGGGATGGGTGCGCTTTTGTTGGTGGAGGGGGTTGTGTATTCCCGGACGAAGAAGCAGAAGTCGGCGGGAGGTGTGTCATGAGGAAGGTTCTGATGGGCGTGGCCGTCGGATTCCAGCTCCTTGTGTTGGGATTCATGGCGGGCGAGCGGGAATGGGTGGTGCTCAAGGGGAGGACGGTTTATCTGCGGACGCAACCGGTGGATCCGCGGGATCCGTTTCGTGGTGATTACGTGAGGTTGGACTACGAGGTCAACCATGTTGCCACGAATGCCGTTGCGGCGGATCTACTGGCCAGGGGTGACCGGTGGAATCGGGGCAGGAAGGTATACGCCGTCCTGTCGTGTGATGAGGACGGTTTTGGTTCGGTGAGTCATCTGACGGGTAAGAAGCCGGATGAGGGTTTGTTCCTAAGGGGGAGGAGCAGTTTCTTTTACAGCGGTAATCCCGTGATGGCCGTGAACTATGGGATTGAGGCGTATTTTGTGGAGCAGGGGGCGGGGCGGAAGATAGAAGAGGGGCGGGTTCGCGGGGATGTACGGGTTCCCCTGGACATGGAAATTGCGGTTGGACATGGCGGAATAGCGGTGTTGAAGGCGCACCACTGGTGTCCGTTGGGGATTGGCCTGAAGTTGGAGAACAACACCAACCGGCAGGTGCGGGCGGCGGTGGTGACGCTGGTGAATGTGTCTTCGAACGATCTTGCGGTGTTGGATCCGGTGTCCAGTGGCCGGTTACGGCTTGAGCCTGATTCGATCCGGAATTGGGGGGGGAGTACGTGGGAATGGGTGGGGAAAGATCAGGCGATGCTACCGCCCGAGGAGGGTGCGGTGATCGTGTTAAAACCCGGGCAGGGGACGTCGGTGCAGGTGGATCTGAGTCGGCCGGAATGGTTTGTGCGAAAACGGGATGCGGTTCCGCAGTCCATTACGGGGTTACGGGATTTTGCCGGGTTCCGATTTGTTTACCAAGCGCCGGAAAAGGCGGCTTGTGCCGGGTTGAGGAATGCGGGGCTGGTCTGGCATGGCCTCTTGCGTTCGCAGGTGTTCACCGGTGGCGGTCGGTTGGACTGAAGGCGCAAGCCGCTTCAAATATGTCTTGCTCGTCGTGATCGCGACAAACTTGTCTCTGCGATCCGAAAGGCTTTCCTGGTGATTCCTACGCGGCAATTACTGTGTCCCCCGTCGCCTGATTAGTGTAACGCGTTGTCTTTCAGGCGCTTGTAATAGTTCTGTTTTTTTCGGTCATTCCCCCTTCGTCGCATGGCTGCATCAATTGGTACGCCTTCTGCTAAGCAATTATTGTTCGTGTGGAATGACTGCGATAACGGAAAGTGAAAGGTGCCCGATATGCGAGTTGCTTACTGGTTGAGGGTGGTATTGGTCGTGCTGGTGGGAATGGTGCCGTCCTTATTGTGGGCGGGGGAAGACCTCGCCATGACGGCGCCTACGGGAGCGGGGCTTGTCATTAGCGGGGCGGATACGGTTTGGGTATTGATGGCGGCGGCGTTGGTGATGCTGATGACGCCGGGGTTGGCCTTCTTTTATGGAGGTCTGGTTCGCCGGAAGAATGTGCTTTCGGTGCTGATGCAGTGTTTCATGATGCTGAGTGTGATTAGTCTGCAATGGATATTTTGCGGGTACAGCCTGTCGTTTGGTCCGGATCTGGGAGGGATTACGGGCAGTCTGGACTGGGTGGGGTTGAAGA
>JBIJCW010000045.1:0-13267 GCA_044344495.1 Kiritimatiellia bacterium
GTTGTCGGTCAAGTCGCATGGTTTTTCCGACGGGGAAGCGGCGCGGGTCGTGGATGTGATGCGCAGGTTGGGACTGCCCCTCAAGCCGGAGCATGGAGACAGCGTTGAGTGGTCCAGGCTTTGGGATGCTATGTTGTCGGACAAGAAAACGCTGGCGAAGCGGCCACGCTTTGTGTTGGCCGAAAAGCTTGGCTCGGTTATGACGGGGTGTGAAATAGCTGAAGAACTTCTTAAGGAGACGTGGAATGTCTGCTGTCAGTGAATGGATTGCGCGTGAATATTTTGAGCAGCTGGGATTTCTGACGAGCCAGCCGTGTAAGTACGTGTCGTCGTCGCGCCAGAAGAAAGCGGACGAGGAGTTGGATCTCCTGATTGTGCACCCCCAGGTGCAGGAACATCGCACGCCGGAGCACATGATCTGGAGTACGGCGGACCTGGGGAGTGTGGCCCGCGCCGTGGTTGGCGTCCGGGGTTGGCATACGGAGCGTTTTTATGCGACGACGTTGGAGCAGACGCCGGAGATTTCACGTTTTGCCAGTCAGGCGGTGCGGAATGCTGCCTCGGTAAGACTGGGGGCGGGACCGGTAGCGGCGGTGCTTTGCCTGCCGGAATTGCCTGCTTCCGGCGTGTTGAAGGAGAAGATGCTCAAGGCACTGCGGGATCGCGGAATCGACGGAGTGCTGTCCTTCCGGACGATGCTTTCGGAGTTGGTAAGCATGGTCAAGACAAACAGGAATTATGATAAATCGGATTTGCTGCAGGTACTGCGTATTCTGAAGAATTACGACCTGCTGAGGGATCCCCAGATGGATCTGTTTGCAAAACGCGGGCGGAAGGCTGCGCAGAGGGGCCAGTCAGGGGAGTCGGCCTAAGCGGGTGGTCATTACCAAGGGGGTGATATGGTCCGGTCATTTGTATTTAATCAGACGCAGGGGAAACTGATCAGTCAGGACATTTCCCTGGATTTGCTCCGGGTGGTCTTGCAGGATGAAGGGGTCCAGTTTTGGGTGGATGTGGGCGAATGTACAGACGAAGAAGCCAAGGCTGTTCTGGAAGGTGTTTTTCAATTTCATCCGCTGGCTGTTGAGGACTGTCTGACTCCGAGTGATCGCTCCAAGGCGGAGGAATATGACGGTTACGTTTTTGTGGTGATTCATGCCGTCACTTACAACGCCGGGGAATTCAGAACTTCCGAAATCGACCTCTTTATCGGCAAGAACTTCCTGGTGACCTATCACCGTGATCCGCTGCGGTGTATCAACGCCACGGTGGACCGGGTGCTGAAGAATGCGCCGACGGTGGCGCGCGCGCCGGACCGGCTGACTTACACGATTATGGACTTTTTGCTGGAAGGGTATGCGCCGGCCCTGGAGGAGTTGACGGTGGAGATTGCCGAACTGGAAAAGAATGTCCTGTCGGATCCCTCGCAGAGCATCCTGGAGAGTGTGCTCAAGTTAAAGATGGAAGCGCAGCGGTTGCGTCAGATCGTGTGGCCGCAACGCGAGATGATGGCGCGCATGTCGCACGGGGAGTTCAAGATCCTGCGGTCGCACATGTTGCCTTACTATCGCGATCTGCTGGATCAGTTGGTCCGGATCAGTACAATGGCGGAGAATGCGAGGGATTCGCTGACCAACGTGTTGCAGGTGCATCTGAATCTGCAGCAGATGCAGGTCAATCATGTGATCAAGGTATTGTCGGTCCTGGCGACACTGTTCATGCCCGTTCTGGTGGTGACCAGTTACTACGGGATGAACCTGATGCATTGGCCCGGTCCCGACAATCCCAATGGCTGGGCGTGGGTCTGGGGGTTCACCGGCGGGACCACGGCGCTGCTCTATGGACTGCTTAAGAAGCGAGGCTGGCTGTGACGACGGAACTCCTGGCTCCGGCCGGAGATTCCGACTGTGCCTTTGCCGCCCTGCACTATGGAGCGGATGCGGTTTATCTCGGGCTTAAGCGTTTTTCCGCCAGGGCCGAAGCGGGGAACTTTTCAGCGGATCAATTAAGCGAGGTTGTGGCGTATGCGCACTCGCTGACTCCGCGGCGCTCCGTGTATGTGGCAATCAACACGCTGATCCTTGATCGTGAAGTGGAAGATGTGTTGGAGGCGCTAATGACCGTGGCCGAGGCGGGGGTCGATGCTCTGATTGTCCAGGACCTTGGCGTGGCGCGGCTTGCGCGGCTCCATTTTCCAGGCCTGCGTCTTCATGCCAGTACGCAGTTGGCGATCCACAACCTGGAAGGGGCGAGGGCGGCGAGGGAGTGCGGGTTTTCAAGGGTCACGCTGGCCCGTGAGTTGACGCTTCCGGAGATCGGCGACATCACGGCCAATTCCGGTTTGGAGACGGAGACGTTTATCCACGGAGCGCTTTGCTACTGCTACAGTGGGTTGTGTCTTTACTCAGCGGTGTTGCGTGGCCGGAGCGGGAATCGTGGTCGTTGTGCCTATCCCTGTCGGGATGTCTTCACGCGTGTTGACGGGCGGGGCGCCGGTCTGGCCTTTTCCATGCTGGATCTGGCATTGCCCGAGGCAATCCCGGAATTGAAGCGCGCCGGTGTTGCGAGTCTGAAGATTGAAGGACGGAAGAAATCCGCGCTCTATGTGGCCTCCGCAGTTGATTTCTACCGGCGTTTGCTCGACGGGCAGTCCCTGAAGGTGCTTGAACAGCAGGGATTGGCGGAGGATATCCGGACGGTGTTCAGTCGTCCATGGACTGGATTGTATTTGAGTGGGCGACAGACAGGCGGCGTCATTGATCCCGATTTTGTGGGACACCGGGGGGCACGGATCGGGACGGTATCGGGAGTGGTCCGGCTGGCGGGGGCGGACTGGGTGCAGTTTGTCACCGGGCGACGTCTGGAGCGGCATGATGGCATCCAAATTGATCTTACCGGTGCGGAGAAGCCGTTTGGTTTTGCCGTGGACAGGATCCAGGTGATGCGCAAAGGCAGGGGATGGGCCGCGGCCTATGAGGCTGAACGTCGGGACAGCGTGCTGGTGCAACTACCGTCTCCGGTGCCGGTTATTCCTGCAGGCGCGGCGGTCTACTGTTCGGCATCACAGGCCGTGAAGCAGCGGTATGGATTTACGCGCCCGCGGCCCGGAGTGTTTCGCCTGCGGAGTGTCCTGGACGTGGATATCCGGATTGATGCGGAAGGGGTAATCATGAGGGGGCGCGTCGCGGGGCGCGAGGGGGTTGAGGCGGAAGTGTCAGCGGTGGAAACGCTTGATGCCTGCAAAGATGTGCGTCAGGTGGAGGCGTCGGTGACGGGGAGTTTCGGTAAACTGGGGAATACAGCTTATGAGGCGGGTAGGGTGGCGGTGGACAACCGGGCCGGGCGCTTTGTGCCGGTATCGCTGGTGAACCGGTTGCGGCGCGAGTTGGTGGAGGCACTGCAAACTCGCGAGGGGGACTGGCGGGCCGGACGACTGGAGGCAATGCGCGCGGACGAGGCGGCAGGCGCTGTGGCGGGAATGAGCGGCGGATCGGCGTTGTCGTGGATCATCAAGACAGACAGGGTGACGACGTTGGAGGGGTGGACGGCGGAGGATTGGGCAGGGGTTGCCGATGTGGTGGTTGGGATTGAAGTGGATGATCTTGAGAACCTGAAGCGGCGATTGGAGGCGCTGGTGTCTGTGGTGGGACGGGAGCGCGTGCGTCTGGCGATGCCGCTAATCATGCGGGAGTGGGACCGGCCCGAGGTGGTGCGGCGAATTCGCGCGCTGAGGGATTGCGGGTATGATCGGTGGGAACTGCCTTCTCTGGCGGGGTTGCCGATGCTGAGGGAGGGTGGCGGGAAGGTGGTGTTGACGGCGGATTGGCCGCTCTATGCGATGAACCGGTCGGCGATCCGGATGCTGGTGGACCTTGGGTTCGAGCGGGTGACGCTATCGCCGGAGGGCACGGAGGAGAACATCCGTGACCTGTTGGCGGGTCATGCCGACCGGCTGGTGTTGCCAGTGTACCAGGATCCGCCGCTGTTCATTTCGGAGAGTTGTCCGCAGGTGGCGTTATCGCGAGACGAGGCAGGCAAGGGGTGCGGTGGGTGCGGCACGGTGGAATACGAGTCGAGGGCGGGTGAGCGGGTGATAGTCTTGCACCGGGGTTGCCGGACAATCGTGATTCCGCGGGAGCCGCTGAGTATGTCTGGCCGGATAGGGGGCTTGCGGCGGGGAGGATTGATGATGGCGCGAGTGGATTTTGTGTGGAGGCCGTATCTGCCAGAAGAAGCGGTGGCGATCTGGAGAAGGTTTCGGTCGGGCGATGTCGGATAGAACATCGAGTCGAACCTCTAAGGTCCTGCGGCTTGACGTGTTGGGGGACATGAATCACGATCATTACCGGACCCGCATGAACATTGAAAAAAACTGCAAGTTGGGTGTTGCATACCTTAGCCGTTGAGTATATATAGTGACGCATAAGAGCTGGTCATGGTGATTGGCTCGAAGTATCATCCAAAGGAGTTGCTCAATGGCTAAGGCGATGACAAAGAGTCAGATTGTGGCGGGCGTGGCGGAAGCGACAGGTATCACGAAGAAGCAGGCAGTGGCAGCGATTGAATCGTTGGTGACCATGGCCTACAAGGGCGCGAAGAATGGTTTCACGGTTCCCGGTCTGGGCAAGCTGGTCCTGGTGAATCGCAAGGCGCGCATGGGTCGCAATCCGGCGACGGGCGAAACGATCAAGATCCCGGCCAAGCGCGTGGTGAAGTTCCGCGTCGCGAAAGCCTGCAAGGATGCAATCCTGGGTTAATTGACGTAGCGCTTACATAAGCGAGTGCAGGGCCGCGGTTGGAAATCAACTGCGGCCTTTTTCTTGATGGAGAGGAGAGGGGCCGATGCCGATTTACGAATATGAGTGTTCAAAGTGCGGAGTTCGGGTTGAGGCGTTGATCCGCAATCAGGACGATGTCCCGGTGAAGTGCCGCAAGTGCGGGGGCAAACTTGCCAAGGCGTTTTCGGCGTTCAGTGTCGCGGCAGCGGGCGGTTCTACGCCTGGCCACGAACCATCGGCGGCATGCTCAAGTTGTCCGAGCGGCTCGTGTCCGTATAGCGGCGGGGGCTGAGTCGGGTCAGGCAGGCTTCTTGCCGACATGCAGTCTGGCCTGCATGTTGCGGATCATGTGAACGTGTTTTTCTTCCTCGTTGGCGAGTTGCTCAAGCAATTCTCGAACGAAATCAATCTGGCATCCCTGCGCGAGTTTTGCGTAGAAATCACGGGCTGTTTCTTCCTTCTGCAAAGCCAGATTGAGGAGTTCATCAACGGTGGGGCGCGGTGTTGTGTTCATGGGTTCCTCGCAAGTCGTTCGCTGTTGGTGGCGTAGGCAGGGTTAATCGTCAGCCTCCGACGAAGGTGCGTGCATTCTGGAACAGGCGCAGCCAGGGGCCGGCTTCCCCTGTGAAGAGGTGTGCGGGTTTCCAGGACAGTTGCGCGCTCCGGAAAGCGCGCTCGGGATGCGGCATCAGGATTGTAACGCGTCCGTCGGTCGTCGTGAATCCTGTCAGGCCGCCCGGGGAACCGTTGGGGTTCAGGGGGTAGCGTTCGGTGGGGTTTCCCTGATGATCCACATAGCGGAGGGCTGCCAGGTGGCCGGCGCGCACTGCGTCAAGCGAACCTGCCAGTTGGAAATTGGCCAGACCTTCACCGTGGGCGACAGGGATCGGGATAAGCGAGCCTTCCATGCCCTGTAACAGGATGGAGGGGGATTTCATCACTTCCACCGTGACGAGGCGTGCCTCGAACTGCTCCACGCGGTTGCGGGTAAAGCGCGGCCAGTTTTCCGCCCCGGGGATAATGTCCTTGAGGAGCGAAACCATCTGACAGCCGTTGCAGACGCCGAGGGTGAACGTCTCGGGGCGGTTGAAGAACTCCGTAAACATCACGCGAAGCCTTTCATTGAAGAGAATGGAACGGGCCCACCCGGCGCCAGCGCCAAGAACATCCCCATAGGAAAAACCGCCGCAAGCGACCAATCCGGAAACGTTTTCCAGATTGACCCGGCCGGCGAGCAGATCGGTCATGTGGACATCCACACTTTGGAACCCCGCACGATCGAAGGCGGCTCCCATTTCCATGTGCCCGTTGATTCCCTGTTCCCGCAGGATGGCCATACGCGGGCGGGATCCGCCAATCACGAACGGAGTCTCGGGGTTGTAGGCCAGGGTGAACGTCATGCCCGGATCGTCCGGATTCCGGACGGCTTCATATTCCTCCTGAACGCAGACGGCGTTATCACGACGGGACTGCATTTCGCGGGTCAATTCCGACCAGCAGGACTGAAGGGCGGTCACTTTTTCGGAGTAAATGACATTACCGCCCATTTCCACGGTGAAATTCTGGTCGGCGGCTGGGCTTCCGATGACGGAGGTCAGGTCGCCCAGTTCATGGCGGTTGAGGATCTCATTCACGAGGGAAATGTCTCGGTCGCGCACCTGGATGACGGCGCCAAGTTCCTCGGAGAAGAGTATGCTGATGGCGTCATCGCCCAAATCATCGATATGAACGCGGAGGCCGCGGCGGGCGCCGAAGGCCATCTCGGCCAGGGTGACCAGCAAACCGCCGTCGGATCGGTCGTGGTAGGCGAGTAGTAAATGGTTAGACAGGAGGTCCTGGATGGCATTGAAGAAATGGACAAGGTCCGGCGGATTGTCGAGGTCCGGCGGCGTGGCGCCGACCTGGTTATAGACCTGGGCGAGGGCCGAGGCTCCAAGCCGGTTGAGTCCGCGGCCGAGGTCGATGAGGAGCAGGATGGAGTCGGGATCATTTTTCAAGTCGGGCGTCACCGCCAGCCGGACATCGGAGGCGGGAGCGAAGGCACTGACGATGAGGCTCAATGGAGACACTTGCCGGTGTTCCCTGCCGTTGGAATCGCGCCAGGCGGAACGCATGGAGAGGGAGTCTTTGCCGACCGGAATGGAGATGCCGAGGGCGGGGCAAAGCTCCATGCCGACGGTGCGGACGGTGTCGTAGAGCGCGGCATCCTCGCCAGCCTCTCCGCAGGCACACATCCAATTGGCGGAGAGTTTGATCTTGCCGATGTGGCCGATGGGGGCCGAGGCGATATTGGTGATGGCTTCGCCCACGGCCATGCGGCCGGAGGCGGGCGCCGAGAGGAGGGCGAGGGGTGTCCGCTCGCCCATGGCCATGGTCTCGCCAGTGTAACCGGAGTAGGAGGCGATGGTCACCGCGTTGTCGGCGATGGGGACCTGGTGGGGCCCCACCATCTGGTCGCGTGCCACCATGCCGGTGACGGTGCGATCCGTGATGGTGATGAGGAAGGTCTTGTTGGCCACTGCCGGCAGGCGCAGGACGCGTTCGACGGCCTCCCGCAGTTCCACGGCGGAGAAGTCCAGTTCGGGGTTTGTTTCGGTGCCGTGGGTAACGTTGCGGAGCATTTTCGGGGGTTTTCCCAGGATGACCTGGATATCGACATCGATGGGGTTATTTTCAAAGTGGGTGTCGTGAAGCACGAGGTGCCCGTCGCCGGTGGCTTGTCCGATGACGTGGGCGGGGCAACGTTCGCGTCGGCAGAGGGCCATGAACTGGTCAAGGTCCGCCTTGGCGACGGCGAGGACATACCGTTCCTGTGCCTCGCAGCACCAAATCTCCATGGGGCTCATGGAGGATTCCTCATTGGGAATGTTGCGCAGCTCGAAGCGTCCCCCGGTTTCAGCGATCAGTTCAGGGCAACCATTGGAAAGGCCGCCGGCGCCGATATCGTGGATGCTGAGGATGGGATTGCGGTCATCCAGGGCAATGCAGGCGTTCAGGACTTCCTGGCAGCGGCGTTGGATCTCGGCGTTGTCGCGTTGGACGGAGTCGAAGTCGAGGTTCTCGGCGTTGCTGCCGCTACCCATGGAGGAGGCGGCTCCGCCTCCGAGCCCGATGCGGAGGGCGGGGCCCCCGAGTTGAATGACCAGTGATCCCGCAGGGATTGCCTTTTTTGCAATATGTTTGCGCTTGATATTGCCAAGTCCGCCGGCGGTCATGATGGGTTTGTGGTATCCGCGGTAGCGGCCATTGTGGGTCTGCTCATAGGTGCGGAAGATGCCCGTCAATTGGGGGCGGCCAAACTCATTGCCGAACCGGGCGCCACCGATGGGGCCCTCCGTCATGATTTCCAGAGGGGAGGCGAGGCGGTTGGGGAACTGGGCGTAGTCCTGTTCCCACGGCATGAGGAAACCGGGGACACGCAGGTTGGAAACCATAAAGGCGGAGAGTCCCGCCTTGGGGCGCCCGCCGATGCCGGTGGCGCCTTCATCCCGGATTTCGCCTCCGACGCCGGTGGCGGCGCCAGGGTAGGGGGAAATGGCGGTCGGATGATTATGAGTCTCAACCTTCATCAGGATGTCAATCTGATCGGGTGTTGCCCGGTAGTGATTGGATCCGTCCGGGTGAATCTCGAACCAGCTTCCCGGGAAGCCTTCCATGACGGCGGAATTGTCCTCGTAGGCCAGGAGCGTGCCCTGCGGGTGGAGCCGGTGCGTATTGCGGATCATGTCAAAGAGGGTGCTGGCCTGGGGGATGCCATCCAGCACCCAGTCGGCGCGGAATATCTTGTGTCGGCAGTGTTCGGAGTTCACCTGTCCGAACATGACCAGTTCGACATCGGTGGGGTTGCGGCGCATCTGGGAATAGGCGAGGTGCAGGTAGGTGATTTCCTCATCGGAGAGGGCCAGTCCGAGCTCAAGGTTAGCCTTGGTGAGGGCGGGCAGGCCGCCGTTGAGTATATCCACCACCTTCAGAGGGGTGGGGGGTTGATGCTGAAAGATGTCGGAGATGTCAGCATAGACGCCCTCAATCATGCGGTCGTGCAGGGATGGGAACAGGATGGAACAATCGGCGAAACGGAGGATGTGATTATCCGGGCCGATGATTTGGAAGAGGGTTCCGTGCTCGACGCGGGTCACAGCCGTCATGCCACAGTTGTGGAAGATATCGGTTGCCTTGGAGGACCAGGGCGAGATGGTGCCTTTACGGGGCATGACAAAGAAACCTTCGGTCAGGTTGGGAGGAATCCGTGTGTCGGTATCCAGGAGGGCGGCAACTTCCGGCCATCGATCGGCGGAGAAAGAAGGGGTTACTTCGACGGCAACGATCTGGAAGGCGCGGATGCTTTTGATAGGCAGAGATGGCGCGGTGAGGCGCAGGTCTTTCTCCAAGGCGGCGAGGCGGAAGCCGGACAGGGCTGGACCGCCTTTGAACAGGTGCAGGGTATTGGCTGTCATGCGAGGTGTCTTTCGGTATCCCCCGGGTGTTTGGCGGCCCGGGGTTGCGTCTAGGCGCTGATATGCTTGTTGGTGATGAGGGGTTTGGGTTGTTGATTGTAGACTCTGGAGTTGGCTGGCACGGAATGGGTGAGCCACACATTGCCGCCGATTTCCGATCCCGCGCCGATGACGGTGTCGCCGCCGAGGATGGTGGCGCCGGCATAGATGGTAACGTTGTCATCGACCTGGGGGTGTCGCTTGGTGCCCTTAATCAGATTGCCGTCCTTATCCTTGGCGAAACTCAAGGCCCCGAGGGTGACGCCCTGATAGAGTTTTACCTTCCTGCCGATCACACTGGTTTCGCCGATGACGACGCCGGTGCCGTGGTCAATAAAGAATCCAGGGCCGATGGTGGCGCCGGGATGGATATCGATGCCTGTCTGGGAATGGGCGTGTTCGGACATGATCCGCGGGATCAGGGGTACCCCGGCAGCATAGAGGACGTGGGCAATGCGGTGTACGGCGATGGCTTGAAGGCCGGGGTAGCTCATGACGACCTCCATGATGGATCGGGCGGCGGGATCGCCCTCATAGGCGGCGGTGATGTCGAGTTGCAGGACGCGTTTGACGTCGGGCAGGGCGTGGATAAGGGCGGCGACGGATGCCGATGCTTTGCTGGCGCACTCCCCGCAGTCGGTGCACTTGTCGAAGTCGCACTGGTAACGGAAGGCCTTTTCGACGTAGGTTTCGAGCAGGGTTGTGGCGGTGACAAGGCGTTCTTCAATGAACGCCTTGACGGCGGGAGGCGGAACGGGGTCAAGCCCGTGGCATCCGGGGAAGAGGATGGCCAGCAGATCATCGAGGACCTGATAGATGGCTTTGCGTCCGGCGAGATGGAAGCCCTTGGCCGAAGAGGCGGATACGGGACAGGACTCGCATGAGCTCAGTGCGGCTGCCACGTTGGATAGATCGGGCGGGGTAGAATGCGTGGGGGTGGGTGTGGTCTTCATGGGGGTGGGTTAGTCGATGTTATTCATGTTCGGGCGATTTTCACCAGGACCCGTTCGGCGCCAAGGTTCTTCAGTCCAAGTCTGATCAGCAGGCGTCCGACCAGGCCGTCGGCAATCGGGATGACATTAACTACCCGGATATGATCCTCCTGGCACAACTGCATGAAATCGCGGAAGGTGGCCAGATGGATGTTCGGGGTGTCGTACCATTCAAACGGCAGTTCTGGGGATTTGGGCATGCGCCCGCTAATGCCAAGGCGCAAGCGGTTGGTCCAGCATCCGAAATTGGGAAAACTGACAATGCCTTCGCGCGCGATGCGGAGCATTTCACGGAGGACGTCGCGCGGTTTGCGAACCACCTGCAGCGTTTGACTGAGAACCACATAGTCATAGGCGTGATCCGGGATCATGCCGAGATCCTCGTCGATGTCGGCGTGGTAGACATCCAGTCCGCGATCCAAGGAGGCGATGAGGTGGTCGATGTCGATATCGACACCCAGTCCGGTGGTGTGGCGGAGCGAGGCAAGGGTATCCAGGAGGTTTCCATCGCCGCAACCCAGATCCAGGACTTTGGCGCCGGGTTGAATCATGGCCGAGATCCGTTGATGGTCAGCCCGTTTGGCCGGTTTGGCCGTGGAACTGATGGCGGGGGCCGTTCCCTTTTTAAGGAAGGTCCGGATGGTCTTGGAAAGATGTTCAATGTCGACGAGAAAAGCATCGTGTCCGGAGGGTGCTTTCAAGAGGCAGTAAGAGACGCGTTTTCCCGCACGGAGAAGGGCGTTGGCGATTTCGAGGGACTGCTCGGGCGGGAAGAGCCAATCGGAACTTAGCGCCACCACCAGGAACCGCGACTTTGTCTTCTGGAAAGCGGCGGGCAAGTCGCCGTATTGCTCGGACAAGTCATAGGAGTCCATGGCATGGGTGATATGGAGGTAGGAGTTTGAGTCAAACCGCTCCACAAACTTCTCGCCCTGATATTGGAGATAGCTTTCGACTTCGAAGAGGGTCTGGAATCGCTCGGCCGGTTCGGAAGTGCGCTTGCGGCGGCCGAACTTGGCCGACATGATTTCCGGGGAAAGATAGGTGATGTGTCCGATCATCCGCGCGGCGGCGAGGCCATCCTTGGGGAGTTTACCGGTGCCGTAGTAGTCGCCGCCAGCCCAGGCGGGGTCACTGGTGATGACTTCGCGTCCGACGATGTCGAAGGCGAGTGCTTGCGTGGAAAGGGAGGCGGCTGAGGCAATGCAAATGCAGTGATCGACAACCTCGGGGTAGAGGATGCTCCATTCCAGGACCTGCATGCCTCCAAAGGATGCTCCGATGACGGCGTGCAGGCGTTTGATACCCAGGTGATTCAGAAGGAGGTAATGGGCCCGCACGATGTCGCGGATGGTGATGGCGGGGAACTGGGATCCATAGGGACGCCCGGTTTCGGGGTTGATGGAGGATGGGCCGGTTGATCCCTTGCAACCGCCCAGGATATTGGCGCAAATGACTTGGTAGCGATTGGTGTCGAGCCCCTTGCCGGGGCCCACCATGTCGTCCCACCAGCCAGGATGTTTGTCTTCGAGGGTGTGAAAGCCCGCGACGTGGGCATCGCCGCTGAGGGCGTGGCAGACGAAGACGACATTATCACGTTCTCTGGAAAGTTCGCCGTAGCTCTCGTAGGCGATCTGGAGTTCCAGGAGAGGGATGCCGCCCTCCGTGACAAAACCGCCCGGGGGTAACGGGATGTTTGCCGTGTGGGAGCCTACCATGCCCACGGATTGTTGAACGGATGGTCTGGTCATATCTTGCCGCGCTTTTTTGCAGTAAGAGTCTTAGTGGCTTGGCGGCGAAAAGTCAATGACGGCGCTTGTTTGCGGGGTGATCGGATGGCGGGCGTGGTTTCGCCGTTGATCCAATTCAGGTAGGCGGGGTGACCCGTGGTGATGGGGACGGCCACAATCTCCGGCAGTTCATAGGTATGTAGGGTCAGAATGAGGGCCTGGAGGGGTTTGGCGGCGGTCAGGCGCGTCTTGCACATCAGGAGATACTCCCGGCCGGTGGCTCGTCGGCCTTTCCAGTTATAGACGCTGCGGATAGGCCAGAATTGCACACAGGCCGCCAGCTTTGCGTCCACGATGGCATTGGCGATCCGGACGGCTTCGGATTCTGTTTCCACGGTGGTCATGACGATGGCATGTCGTTCTGGTTTCATGGGAACAAGCTACCGTTTTGACCGGCAGGGCGCAAGAATCCAGCGCGTCCCGGTGCAATTGAACTTGACGGTGCCGGTGCAGGATGGGAAAGGCGCACTAGCAGTTGGAAGCGTGTGTATGGTTTGACCGTTTAACGGGACAGGGGGAGGAGACCTCGTGACATCAACTTTCTCACCCAGGCTTGGCACCAGCGGTATTGGCAGTCTGCCATTCACGGATCCGGTGCAAGCCCGGTGGGCGGCTGATATCGTGTCGCCAAAACCAGGAGATGCGCCGGGAATTATGGGGAGCGTAAAAAAAAGTCATTGTATTGTTTGGGGGATGTCAATATAGTCAACGGCTTGTGGTGAGTCAGTGGAAGGCAGGCGATTCGTCGCTGACTTGCAATTTGATGGGTTGAAAATGTGAATAGCACTGCGGGGTGGAGCAGCCCGGTAGCTCGTCAGGCTCATAACCTGAAGGTCGTTGGTTCAAATCCAACCCCCGCTACCAAGTATACGGAATCCCCGGTTCCTCACGGAGCCGGGGATTTTTTCGTCTGTAACCCCTTGAAAATACGAGATTTCTCGTCCAACCGCCGAGAATCCTCCCCCATTCGCCCTTTTTGGCACTTTTGGCCCGTGAACTGATTTGTGAACTGATTTACAACTTGCCGGACGGGCTACCGGGCTGCTCCACGCCCGCAGAATCGATTTGAACCACTGACCTTCAGGTTATGAGCCTGACGGGCTAGCCCGAATTGTGTGGTAAGAGCCTATTCGTATACGCCAGCCGGGACGGCCTGAAAGCTTCTTGCACCCGGCGGGACGAGGGGCATCCGCCAAATCCTTGATAGCGGCGAC
>JBIJCW010000202.1:0-3846 GCA_044344495.1 Kiritimatiellia bacterium
GCCTGAATTTTCCGGGATCGATGTTGAATGTTGAAATCCTGTCTATTATTTGTCCAGGAAGACTTGTGTATGAGGGGTAGGGCAAGCCCGGTGGGCGGCTGATGTCATGTCGCCAAAACTCAGAGATGCGCCCCACGGGCCCCTCCTGCTTTCTTTGCATTGACAATGACAAAAAAATCTATTGCACCCCTATGGACAATCCTCTATCTTCCAAAGTCAGGATTGGCAGGATTAGTTGGAATAGGTCGCGTAGCACGGAGGTGAATGGGCAAGGTTTCGAGAGTAATACAGTAGGTGTTGATGGTTTATTGTGTAGTGTGATTTGAACGATTAGTTGTAGATGAGGAAATAAAGTGAATATTTACGTTGGCAATCTTTCTTACTCGACGACGCAGGATGATCTGCGTCAGGCCTTTGAAGCATTTGGCGCCGTGGAGTCCGTGAACATCATTCAGGACCGTGAAACCGGCCGTTCCAAGGGATTCGGTTTTGTCGTCATGACCGATAAGGCCCATGGCGAGACAGCTATCTCCGCCATGAACGACAAGGATATCGGCGGTCGCAAGATCAAGGTGAACGAAGCCCGTCCTCGGACCGATCGCCCGGCTGGTGGCGGCGGGTTCGGTGGTGGCGAGCAACGCGAACGCCGCTGGTAATACGTTAGTGGTACTTACAGACGGGCCGGGGTAACCCGGCCCGTCTTTTTTTGTGTACACGCCTGGCCCTGATCCCCGTCCGCCGACCCTCGCCTCACTGAAACAACGACATCTGGCCACTGTCTTTGGCGCGGCGCTTCCGACTCGCCAGGCGCGGTTGCCCCGCCTCCCCAAACTCCCCCTCTTCCAAATTGGCCAGGATCTCCTTCGCCCGGTCAATCACGTCCATGGGCAGGCCCGCCAACCGGGCCACCTGGATCCCGTAACTCTTGTCCGCCGCGCCGGGAACAATGCGCCGCAGAAAGACCACCTGGTCATTCCGCTCGCTCACCAGCACATTGTAGTTCTTGACGCCGCTCATCGTCAGCGCCAGATCCGTTAATTCATGGTAGTGCGTGGCGAACAGTGTCTTGGCTTTGGCCTTTTCATTGTTGTGCAAGTACTCCGCCACCGCCCAGGCAATGCTGATGCCGTCAAACGTGCTGGTCCCGCGTCCAATCTCATCCAGAATAATCAGACTGCGCGGCGTGGCATTGTTCAGGATATTCGCGGTCTCCTGCATCTCCACCATGAACGTGCTCCGCCCCCTCGCAATATCATCACTGGCCCCCACCCTGGTAAAGACCTGATCGACCAACCCCACCTCGGCTTCACTCGCCGGAACGAATGACCCCATCTGGGCCATGATCACAATCAATCCCACCTGCCGGATATACGTGGACTTTCCCGCCATGTTGGGCCCGGTAAGCACCACCAGTTGATGATCCACTCCATCCAGCAGCGTGTCGTTGGGAACAAACCGTTCGGCTTCCGACATTTGCTCAATGACAGGGTGACGCCCCTCCTTGATCCACAGCCGGTCCTTCACCGTGATCCTTGGCCGCGTGTACCGGAAGGTCACCGCACGCTCCGCCAGCGCCCCCAGCACATCCAGGGTGGCCAATGCCGCCGCCGTCCGCTGGATTTCAGCCGTCACCGCCACTACACGGTCCCGAATATCCATGAAGACGTCGTATTCCAATGCCGCCGCCTTCTCCTGGGCCCCCATGATCTTCTGCTCATAGGTCTTGAGTTCCGGCGTGTAAAACCGCTCGGCATTCACCAGTGTCTGCTTGCGAACATAGTCGCCCGGCACGTTGGCAAGTTGTCCCTTGGAAACCTCAATGTAATACCCAAACACCTTGTTGTGGCGCACCTTGAGCGTCTTGATGCCCGTGCGCGCCTGTTCACGGGTCTGGAACTCCGCCAGCCACTGCCGCCCCTCCGTGGCGGCCGACCGCCATTCATCCAGCTCGGGCATGAATCCACGCCGGATCATGCCGCCCTCCTTGAGCACCGCCGGCGGCTCATCTTCAATCGCCCGGTCAATCAATTCCGCCAACTCCGGCTGCAGCACAATGGACTGCCCCAACTCGCTCAACAGCGCCCCGCGCTGGGATTCAACCAGACGGCGTACGCCGGGTAACGCCATCAGCGACTGCCCCATCGCCCGCAAGTCGCGTGCATTCCCTCCCCCGGCACTCAGGCGCGCGATCAGGCGTTCCATATCCCGGATGCCCGTCAACCCCTCCCGTACGTCCCTCAGGAGCGCCCGGTCGCCAACCAGGACCTCAACCGCATCCAGGCGCCGTTCGATCCCCTCCGCCTCCGCCAGAGGGCGCAGTATCCATTCCCGCAGCAGTCGCGCCCCCATCGGCGTCCCGGTCGTGTCCAATACCCCCAGCAAGGTCACAGACCCGCGCCGGTCATCACCACGCCGCGGTAATAAATCCAGATTCACCGAGGTTGCCTCGTCCAGCGCCATGAAGTCCGAGGCCTGGGTGACCCGCAACGAACGCACATGCCGTACATCGCGCCTTAACTCCTCCTGGACATAATAGAGGATTCCACCGGCGGCCCCCACGGCCGCAGTCTTCTTTTCACAGCCAAACCCATCCAGCGAATGAACCCCAAAGTGACGCAACAAGCGATCCCGCGCCACATCCAGGTGGAAAATCCAATCCTCACCGCCAGTCACGACCACCCCGCCTGCCGACGATACCAACCCCTTGATCAACGGGTCATTCAACTGTTCCGACGGCACCACGCATTCACGGGGCGCAAACTGGTGCAGGGTGTCGGCCAGCGCCGCCGCCGACTTGGATTCCTCGACCCAGAAGGCGCCCGTCGAGATATCCAACATGGCCAACCCGATTACATCGCCCTGTCGACACACTCCACTCAGATAGTTGTTCTGCGCCGACGAGAGAATCGTCTCCTGCATGGCGGTTCCGGGCGTCACAATCCCCGTCACCTCGCGCCGCACAATCCCCTTTGCCGCCGAAGCATCCTCAACCTGGTCACAAATCGCCACTTTCTTGCCCGCCCGGATCAGCCGGGCCAGATAACTGTCAGCGGAATGATACGGCACCCCGCACATCGGGATCCCCTGCCGTTTCGTCAGGGTAATATCCAGGATTTGCGCCGCTTCCTTGGCGTCCTCGAAAAACATTTCATAGAAATCGCCCAGACGGAAAAACAGGATCGTCCCCGGCGGCAGCTTGCTCCGCACCTGCCGGTATTGTGCCATCATCGGAGTGGAAGTTGCGCCGCTCATCAGGTCACAGGATCCTTTGCCGCAGGCATCAATGCGTCCGCCAGTGCCTGCCACTCGTCATTCGTCAACATCTCCGGACGCGTTTTCGCATCAATACCCACCGCCGCCAGCACCTCGTCAATCGAGCCCTGTCTTTCGGCAGGCGCCACACGGCGAAGGATCGTGCCTAATTGCTTGCGACGAAATGCAAAAACCGCTTTCGTCAATCGCCGGAATCCGCTCCGGTCCTCCGCCACCATGGGCAGGCGGCTCAGCCGTACCACGGCGGACTTCACTTTGGGGGGCGGACAAAAACATGTCGGACTGATGATCTTGCAAATCTCCACATCATAGGCGCGCTGGGCCCATACCCCCAGGAGACCACGCTCACGCTGCCCGGCGCCCGCCACCAGGCGTTCGGCCACCTCCAACTGCACGGTCACCGTGATACGCTCCGGCGGATACCGTAACGCGAATAACTCCATCAGTATCCGGCTCCCAACGGAATAAGGAAGATTCGATACCACACGGGTCACCCCCCACTCGGCCAATCGGCCGAAATCCATGTCAAGGGCATCGGCATGAATGATCTGCACAAACGCCTGCCCCTCGAAT
>JBIJCW010000046.1:0-13225 GCA_044344495.1 Kiritimatiellia bacterium
CTCTGCAATGGATCCATGATAATAATCGTGATTCCCCAGAACAAAGTGGATGGGGCAATTGAGGACGGAGTCCATCTTCATCAGGCATGCCGTGATTGACGGCCCTTGGGCTATGTCGCCGGCGATCAGAATATGATCCGCTTTTTGGTCCTTAAGATTCTTGAAGAATCTTTGCTGCCTGCGATCGTCGAGGAAATCCAAGTGAATATCATTGATCCAAATGACCTTCATATCGACTAGACTGATCTGCCTCCTGCCTCCGAATGAAATCACCCAATAAGGGCACCGCAAATGAATATCGCCCATGACGATTCTTGTAAACCAACCCGCTGTCTCCCAGTTTGGCGAGCATCTGGTTCACATGACTGGCACTGAAGGGTTTAGAAAGCGCCTCTTTGGATTTCTCAACGACCTCCTGAACCGTAAACTCATCGTCACAATTGGGCAGTCTGGCAACCATGGACAGCAACTCCCGTTGGCGATCCGTCACCCGGTTCCAACGCCCTGCAAAAAAGTCTGAATCCAACTTGCGCACCGTTTGCGCCACCGTCACCACCGGATTGACTTCGCCACTGGCTTTCTGCTGCAAATAGGAATCGAACATCTCCCTGCACAGGAACTGGATAAAGTACGGATATCCGCCCGAATGCCGCACTATCTCCACCACAGCCGCTTCCGTAAAGTGCACCGGACAACTGTTCTGTTGCATCGGTTTCAGAATGGCCTCCCTGCATCCTTTGTCGTTCAACCGCCCAAGCGTGGTAACGTGAAACATCCGTTCCGCAAATGTCCGGGCGTCCACCAATTTCGGGAACAACGTCGGCAAACCTGTCAGTACCACAAGAATCGGCACACCCTTCTTCTGAATGGACTGCGTCACATCAAGCAACAACGACAAGGGATACTGGTGCGTCACCGCTTGATCCGTCAAGTTTTGCGCCTCATCGTAGGCCAGCACGATACCTTGGATGCCTGTCTCTTTTTGAAGGGTTGCCCAAACCAGTTCCAAGACGGCTTTCAATTTATCGGCCGTAAGCCCCGGCGTCCGGTCATACACGTGTTTAAGAAACACAAAATCCAGCCGGATCGGTACTTTGGGCTCCGTCGCATCAAATCCGATCGTCGGTCGAGAGGTTTCCCCAACCACAACATTCGCCACCAGCGGCGCAAGATCCGCCAAAATCCTTATCGCCATGCTCTCTTCGCTAACACAGGCGGACTCCGATAAGTCTGTGCCAGCCCAAAGCCAATGCTTCTGAATGGCCAGAGGCTTGAGGGTTTCCAATAACACAGTCTTTCCAACCCCACGCAACCCTGTCAGGACTAGATTCGTCAGAACCGGTCTTTGATCAAGCAACCGCAGAAATTCGTGTTTTTCTTCTTCACGCCCCGCCAAGTAAGGCGGAGGATGCCCTGCACCAGGACGAAATGGATTTTGGAATGGCGTTTTCATGACAGGCAATGTACATGAATAAATTAACGCCAGCAACTAAATTTACACACATCGGTAACTGCTTCTAAACGTCCCTTCATTTCCCATCCGGCTTCTCCGGCTTGCCGAAGAAAACATCCACCGGTTCAGCAGCCTTTTTGGGTTGCTTGCTCTTGTGGGCATTAATCATCGTCTTCAAATGCTCGACGTATGCCTTCGGCCCACCCGGCTGATACCCCGTCTGCCCCACCAACTCCCCTGCCGGTGACAGGACAATGACACTGGGATACCCCCTGATGCCATATTGACCCGCCAACCCGGAATTCTGCTCCTTGAGCTTCTTGCTTTGGTGTTTCTCGCGGGGAAAATCCAGCAACACGCAAACCAAATTTGTCTTGGCATACGCTTTGAATTCAGGCTTGCTGAATACTTCCTTATCCAACTTTATGCACCAGCCGCACCAGTCCGATCCGCTGAAATCCAACAGCATGTAGGCACCCGTCTTGGCGGCATTGGTCGACGCCTTTGCGAAATCAGTCTCCCAATCCGCCGCCCAAACACGCCCGCCCAGCACCACCACCGCCATCACCAAACACGCCAACATATTCTTCTTCATAACTACCTCCTCTTTCTTATTCACCATTAACCACCTGCCCACAGTCCGTAGTCAGTAGTCCGTAGTCCGTAGTCTCTCCCCGCCCCTCACTCTCCCGTATCCACAATCCCAGCAATCCGAAATCCCGCCATCTCAATCATCTTCCGGTCCGCTTCATTCCCCTGCCCACCGGTTGTCAGATACCCCACAGTAAACAAAGAGTTGGCCGGATACAAACTGAGCGCCTGCAACGGTCCCAGGCACGCCTCACGCCCGCCCGCAATCCGGATCTCCCGGTCGGGATGCACAAACCGGAACATCGCCAGCGTTCGCAACACATCCGCCGCACTAATCCGCGCCATGCCTTCCAACGCCGTCCCCGGTCGCGGATCCAGGAAGTTGACCGGAATCGAGTCCGCGCCCGTCTCACGCAATGCAAACGCCAGATCCACCCGATCCTGCAACGTCTCACCCATCCCGATCAGGCCGCCACTGCAAAGTTCCAGACCCGCCCCCTTCACCGCCCGCGCCGTCTCCACCCGATCCCCATACCCATGCGTCGAACAAATCACCCCGTAATGCCGCTCGGACGTCTCAAGATTGTGGTTGTAGCGATCCACGCCCGCTTCCTTCAGCCGCCGAGCCTGCCCCGCATTCAAAATTCCCAGGGACGTGCAAAGTTGAATCGGCACCTCGCGCTTGATCCGCCGCGCCGCCTCGCAAATCATCTCCAACTCCTGCTCCACCGGCGCCCGGCCACTGGCCACCACACAATACCGGTAGGCATTCAGCCGGTGCGCTGCCTGCGCTCCCTCCACAATCTTCTCCACCGTCTGCATCGGGTAGCACTCCACCGGCGAAGTGGCCGATGCCGACTGGCTGCAGTACGAGCAATCCTCACTGCAGGCCCCGCTCTTGACGTTGCGAATCACATGCAGCGTCACATCGCGCCCGAAGAACCGCTTCCGGATTTCAAATGCCGCCTGCAAAACCCCCAGCAGTTCATCATCACCCGACCGCAGCACCGTCAGCGCCTGCTCCCGCGTGACTGACCCACCGGCCAAAATATCCCGACTCAGCTCATTCCACATCATGCCCAACTCCTCGGTACACCCCTGTAATAAACGCCTCATTCCCCATCCGGCACCGCCCCCTCAAAATCCTCCGGACCGGATGCCGGACTGCCGCCACCCGCCCCCTTGGGCGCCCCGAGAAACTGAACCCGGTCCGCTCGTACCCGCAACTTGCTTCGCTTCTGACCTTCCGCCGTGGTCCATTCATCCAGTTGCAGCCGCCCCTCCACGTAGACCGAACCACCCTTGGTCAGATATTTCTTGCAGATCTCGGCCTGTTTGTCCCACACCGTCACATCCACATAACAGGTCCGCTTGACCACCTGTCCATTCTTGTCTTTGTAATCGTCATTCACCGCCAACCGCAGATCCGCCACACTCACCCCCGAAGGGATGGTTTTCACTTCCGGATCCCGCGTCAGATTGCCGATCAACATCGCGCGATTGAACGTAGCCATTCCAGTTCTCCCGTTACCCCAAAATTTGCCTTCTCATTTGACTGCGTTGTCCTTATAACCGCCATGGTTTACATTCGCAAGGAGCTTTCTAACCGTGAACTTGATCCTCGCCTCCCAGTCGCAAGGTCGTGCCGCCCTTTTACGAGCCGCCGGTTACCGTTTCCGGCAAATCCCCTCCCATGTTGATGAGCCCGCACCGCATGACGGCGCTCATCTTGAGCGGCATGTCGTGGAGCTGGCCCTGCTTAAGGCACAAGCCGTAGCCATTCATTATCCCCGGGCGCTGGTCATCGGTGCCGATACTTCACTCATCTTTGGCCGGACCATCATCGGCAAACCGAACAGTCTTGCCGACGCTGTCCGCATGTTGGCCCGACTCGCCGGCCGCACCCACCGGATCAGCAGCGCGGCCTGCGTCATCCACCCCGAGACCAAACAGGGCACCCGCCGGGTTGTCACCCTGGTGGATACCGCCTGGGTCACCCTGCGCCGTTGGCCCCTGGAACGCCTGCGCCGCCATGTGGCCATCACCCGCCCGCTCGCCTGGGCCGGCGCCTACGCCGTCCAGGACCCCCAATCCGCCGCTATCGTCGCCAGCATCCAAGGCGACCTCGCCACCGTCATCGGCCTGCCCATGGAAAAACTGGACCGGATATTGCGCTGATAGTTGGCACCCTTCCTGCTGGCTTCATCCTTATGCATTTCCGTATTATATCCCGGCGGGCTACAGGATCCCTGTCTCCCCTGGGTCGTTCCATAGTCTGTCTCGGACTGGCTATTGTCTTCTCTTCGCAGATCCCCGCCCTCGCCCAATCCCCCGGCGCCAATTGGACCAAGGGCCACCGCCGCATCCTCGTCATCCCCGTCAAATTTACCAATGCCCAAGGCCCCACCGATTCCGATGTCCGCGGGCTTACCGGCTGGACCGCCTTCACCAACGGCACCGCCACCGCCGCCATCACCAACTTCTTCATCGCCGAGTCCTACGGCCAGTTCTCGGTCGATTTCACCATCCTCCCCGTCGTGGATCTCGGCGTCAACACCTACTACTACACCAACACCTGCCCAGGCACCTCCGTCACTAAATGGACCGCATGGGGGGCCCCCGGCTCACTCGCCGACGACGCCCGCGCCAAGGCCCGCGCCGCAGGCCTCACCAACGGGAACCCCGCCCTCTATGAAAGTGCCAACTATGACATGGATATCATCGCCACCGGTTATCTCACCAATCAGATTGGCGCCGCGTCCGACGGCGGCCGCACCGTCATCGGCTTCAACTATTTTACCGCCTTCGCCCACGAAATCTCACATTGCCTGGGACTCCAGCACGCCAATGGCCGCTCCCGCCCCACCATCTACTCCCCTCTCTCCAGCGCCGTCTACCCCGACTTCTTCCAAGCCTACGGCGATGTCTATTGCCTCATGGGCTGGAAAGAAAACTCCCGCACCGCCTTCCCTCCCCCCGACCGCGACGCCAACCCTTTCTTCAAATATGAACTCGGCTGGCTGACCACCAACAACATCGGCACCCCCTCCACCTCCGGCACCTATCGTGTCTACGCCTTCGACACTCCTACCCTCGAACCCGGAAAAACCGTCGCCCTCCGGGTCGCCCGTGACTCCAGCTATACCTACTGGTTCAGTTGCCGCACCAGTATCACTAACCAACCCGACGCCAAGTGGTCCCAGGCCGGCCTCGAGGTCCGCTTCGGAGCCGAAATCCCCCGCGCCACCAGCGGCGCCACCGTACTCTGGGATATGACCCCCGGCAGCCGCGGCCCAACCGGCACCACCTTCTCCACCATGCACGATGCCCCCCTCCAGATCGGACGCACCTACTCCGACCCCGAAGCCAACCTCCACATCACCCCCCTCACGCAATGCGGCACCACCCCGGAATCCCTCGATGTCACCGTCAACTTCGGCCCCTTCCCCAGCAACCAGTCTCCCACCCTCGCCATCTCGCCCACCAACCTTCTCCTCGCCGCCGGCGTCACCCAGTCCTTCTCCGCCGCCGCCTCCGACCCCGATGGAGATACCCTTTCCTACTACTGGGAATTCGATGACCCCACCAAGTCTGGTGGAACCGACTTCGGCGGACTGGACCCCGACTCCAGATTGGCCACCCAGGCCAGCCATGCCTGGCCCCGCGCCGGACTCAACTTCGTCCGTTGTACCGTCTCCGACATGAAGGGACACACCCTGACCGTCTCCGCCACCGTCACCATCACCAACGGCCCCACCGCCCCCATCACCATCAGCGGCACCATCAAGGATGAACTCGGCACCCCCCTCTCCGGGGCACTCGTCAATAACGTCAGACCGGGAATCACCTATGGCGCCACTAATTTCGCCGGCTCCAGCGAAACCGCCTCCGACGGGCGCTACCAACTCACCGTCCCCTACACCAACACCACCTACATCTTCACCGCCATGGGCCAGGGATACTCGTTCGACTGTTCCCTTCCCGGCGGCACCGTCACCGTCGCCGCCGCCAGCGTCACCAATGTCAACTTCACCCGCCTCCGCGCCAAGCGGAACCTCTCCGGCGGCGTCTACATCGCCGGCCACGGCTACTCCAGCTCCTCCAACGGCAACCTCTGGGTCAGCGATGGCACCCAGAGCATCCTCGTCACCAACGGCTCCTGGCAATTGAGCGTCGACGACGGCACCCTCGTCACCCTCACCGCCACCGCCACCAACCCCGCCTACAAAACCTCCGCAGATTTCCCGCAACCCTACCGCGTTGTCAATGACTGCTTCACCCTGTCATTCTTCGTGGATGTCCCGGGCGCCATGCCGCAGACCGGCTTCCCCTATCCCTCCACCAACACCGCCGACACCGTCGGCACTGTCAATATCCCCGTCGTTATGACGCTCCCCCCCGGCTTCACCAACTGGGGTGGCGATCAGGTCTTCTCCCTGAATATCGATCCCGCCAGTACCGCCGCCTACGGCATCGACTACACCATGAGCCAGGCGCAAATCACCTTCTACGGCCCCCTGTCCCCAGCGCCCTACCAGGTCCCCATTACCATCCTCCACGACGGCATCCCCAAGACCAAGACCATCATGCTCCGGCTCGAAGCCGGAAGCTCCGTCGCCACCCTCGGCACCAACAACGTCTTCATCTACACCATCTCCAACCCCAAGACTCCACCCCCCGGCACCTTCATCAACGGCCTTACCCTCTCCAACAACGTGGCCTCCTTCTCCATCAGCAACCTCACCGCCAATGCCACCAACTACGTCCTCCGCTGCGAGGACCTCACGGCACCCCTGTGGTCCACCACGCATATTTTCACGGGGGTCGCCGGCCAACTGCCATGGTCCGAAGGTCTCTCCAACGGCCGTCCCAGGGCTTTCTACCGCATCATCAGCGAGTAGCGAAACCTGAGGCCCCTCCGTATTGCCGCCCGTGTCGTCACAGACGCTCTTCATCGACGTCAGGGAAATACTCGCCCCTGAAAAGCAAACACCCTCTCCCTTGCAGGGAAGAGGGTGTTCTCCGACACTTGGCGTCGAAAAGCCGCCTTACAGCGCCTTCAGCAACAACGAGCAGTTGTGCCCGCCAAACCCGAGCGAGTTGTTCAGGCAAGCCCTGACCTTCGCCTGGCGTGCCGTGTTCGGCACATAGTCCAGATCGCAATCCGGGTCCGGCGTCGTGTAGTTGATCGTCGGCGGCACCACACCCGTCTTGATGGCCAGCGCGCAAATCACCGTCTCAAGACCGCCCGCCGCACCCAGCAGGTGACCCGTCATCGACTTGGTCGAACTGACCATGACTTTCCTGGAATGCTCTCCCAAGGCCACTTTGATGGCCGCCGTCTCATTCTTGTCGTTCAGCGGCGTACTCGTGCCATGTGCATTGACATAGTCAATCATGTCGGGCGTCATTCCGGCATCACGAATGGCGTTGGACATCGCCCGCGCCGCACCCTCGCCACCCGGCGCCGGCGCCGTGATGTGATTGGCATCGCAAGTCGCTCCATACCCGGCCAGTTCACAGTAAATCTTCGCGCCGCGTTTGACGGCATGCTCATATTCCTCGATGATCACAATGCCCGCGCCTTCACCCATGATGAAACCGTCGCGATCCTTGTCAAACGGACGACTCGCCTTCGTGGGATCGTCGTTGCGCGTGCTCATCGCCCGCATCGCCGAGAAACCCGCAATACCCAAGGGGCAGATCACCGCCTCGGTCCCGCCAGCCAGCATCACATCGGCGTCACCGTGCTGAATCTTCCGCACTGCCTCACCAATCGAGTGCGCGCCACTGGCACAAGCCGAGACCACGCAGAAATTTGGGCCCTTCATCCCATGCTCAATGGCAATCAGCCCGGACGCCATGTTCACGATCATCTGGGGAATCATGAAGGGCGAACAGCGGTCCGGCCCCTTCTGCAACAACACCGAATGCTGATCCTCCATCGTGATCAGCCCCCCCACGCCCGACCCCACCATACATCCCACGCGATGGGGATCTTCGGCACTCATCTGGATCCCGGAATCGGCCATCGCCAGTTTGCCCGCCGCCACCGCGTAGTGACAGAACGGATCCATCCGGCGCTGTTCCTTCTTCGGAATATACTTGTCGATCTCGAATTCCTTGACTTCGGCCGCTATCTGCGTGGCCATCGCCGAGGCGTCGAACTTGGTAATCTTTCCCAGTCCCGATGTCCCGGCGCAAAGCCTCTGCCAGAAAACGTTGACATCGCACCCCAAGGGCGAAACCACCCCTAAACCGGTGACAACCACTCTGCGTGTACTCATGCTCAATTCCTCGTTCTCAGGATTACATGCCAAGCCAAGAAAAGACGGGGAGATGTTGCCATCTCCCCGGTCTCATACGATCACAGAACTCAGGCGCCAAGGCCCTTGCTCTTCAGGTAGTCAATCACCGCGCCGACATTCGTCAGCTTTTCGGCGTCTTCATCCGGAATCTCAGCGCCGAATTCCTCTTCGAACGCCATCACCAACTCAACCGTGTCCAGCGAGTCCGCACCCAAATCCTCAATGAACGACGCTTCACGGGTCACCTGCTCCGCGTTAACGCCCAACTGTTCAACAATGATATCCCTGACTTTATCTTCAAGCGCCATGTTCTTTCTCCTTCTTTGCGTTTTACTACTGCATCACCATTCCGCCGCAAACCGGCAGAACCTGCCCTGTCATGTACGAAGAAGCATTGCTCGCCAGGAACAACACCACATCTGCCACGTCATCAGGCTGACCAAACCGCCCCATTGGAATGGCATCCAACATCTTCTTGCGCACTTCCTCGGGCAACGCCTCGGTCATCTTGGTCTGGATAAATCCAGGCGCCACCGCGTTCACCCGCACATTGCGCGAGGCCAGTTCTTTCGCCGCCGACTTCGTCACGGCAATCACCCCGGCCTTTGAGGCAGCGTAATTACACTGCCCGGCATTTCCAATCAAGCCAATAATTGAGGCCACGTTCACAATCGCCCCCGACCGCTGTTTCATCATCGGCCGTGCCACCGCCTTCGTGAACAGGAACGTCCCCTTCAGGTTAACGTTCAACACCGCGTCCCAGTCCTGCTCGGACATGCGAATCATCAGCGTATCCTTCGTGATCCCGGCATTGTTGACCAGAATGTCCACCCTGCCGAAGGCCTCCATCACCCCGCCAACCACGGTATCCACCGCCGCCGCGTTGCTGACATCCGCCTCAAAGCACTTAACCTTCCGGCCAGCCGCCTCCACAATCCCCACCGTCTCGCTCAGCCATTCGGCCTTGAGATCGCATAGGGCCACATCAGCGCCTTCCGCCGCCAGTTTCTTCGCAATCGCCTGCCCAATCCCTCGCGCCGCGCCCGTGATCAGAGCCACTTTTCCATCAAACTGTCCCATTTTTACCTCCTTACGCCTTCAACGCCGCCACGGCCTTGTCCAACGTCGGAACATCCGAGATGTTCACCGTGGAGGCCTCCTTGTCGATCCGCTTGATTAACCCCGACAAAACCTTGCCGGGCCCACACTCAATGTACTCCGTCACTCCTGCCTGCTTGAACCACTCAATACTGCCCACCCACTGGACCGACGACGTCACCTGCCGGACCATCAGGGCCTTGATTTCGGCCGGAGAACCATGCGGTTGCCCCGTCACATTGGAAACCACCGGAACCACCGGCGCCTGCAGGGTCATCCCCGCCAACACCTGCTCCAGCTTGACCGCGGCCGAGGCCATCAGCGGCGAATGAAACGCTCCCGCCACCGGCAACACCACTGTCTTCTTGGCGCCCGCCGCCTGGGCCAACTTCTCCGCCTCCAAAATCTTGTCCTTCGCCCCGGATAACACGATCTGCTCCGGAGAATTGATGTTCGCCATCTGGATCCCTGTCGCCGCGCAAATCTTCTCCAGCTCGGCCACAGCCAATCCCATCACACTGACCATGCCACCCGCCCGCTCCTCGCAGGCTTCCTGCATCGCCTTGCCGCGAACCTTTAACACTTTGACGACATCCTCAAACGACAACACGCCGCCCGCATACAAGGCCGTCCATTCCCCCAGACTCAGCCCCGCCACCCCTGCCAGTTGCAGGCCCGGATGCAGTTTCTTAAGCGCCGCATGACACGCCGCACTGGTTACAAAAATCGCAGGCTGGCAGTTGTCCGACCGGGTGATTTCCTCAATCGGCCCCTCGGCGCACAACCGCGCCAAGTCAAACCCCAGCACCGCACTCGCGCGGTCAAACAAATCCTTGCACTCCGGATGGGCCGCCGCCAGATCCTTCCCCATCCCTACCGCCTGGGCACCCTGCCCCGCAAATACCATGGCTGTCTTCTTCATTCGATCCTCCTTATGACCACCGCACCACTGTGGCACCCCAGGTGAATCCACCTCCGAAGGCCACCAGCACCACCACATCGCCCTTCTTGATCTTCCCGCCCCGTACCGCCTCGTCCAGCGCCACCGGGATGGAGGCCGCCGACATGTTCCCCATGCGGTCAAGATTGACGTAAAACTTCTCCGGCCCAACTCCCAGCCGCTCGCGGATGGCTTCCACAATGCGCATATTGGCCTGATGCGGCACCACCAGGGCGACGTCATCCATCGTTAACCCGCTCTGCTCCAAGGCATTGCGCACCGCCTCGCCCATATTGCGTACCGCATTCTTGAAGACTTCCTTGCCCACCATCTGCATGTAGTGCATGCGTTTTTCGATCGTCTCCAGTGAGGTGGGATGCCGGCTGCCGCCCCCCGGGATCTTCAACAGGTCCGCCAGCGAACCATCCGACCCCGTCACCGTCGCCAGAAACCCCTGCGGCGCCTCACAGGCGCGCAGAACCACAGCCCCAGCCCCATCGCCAAACAATACGCAGGTCGCCCGATCCTGCCAGTCCGTCACCGTACTCAATTTTTCCGCACCAATCACCAACGCCGTCTTCACCGCGCCCGTCTTGATAAATTGGGTCGCCACGTTCATCGCATACAGGAAGCCTGAACAGGCCGCTTCCAGATCAAAACAGGTCGCCTTCTTCGCCCCAATCAGGTTCTGCACAAAGCAGGCCGTGCTCGGAAACACCATGTCCGGCGTAATCGTGGCCACAATGATCAGGTCCACCTCCTCCGCCGACACCCCCGCCTGGGCCAGCGCCCGGCGCGATGCCTCCGCCGCCATGTCCGAGGTCGCCTCATCCGCCCGCGCAATGTGCCGCTCCCGAATACCACTCCGCGACACGATCCACTCGTCCGTGGTATCGACCATCTTCTCAAGGTCGGCATTCGTCAGAATCCGCTCCGGCACATAGGCCCCGGTGCCAATAATGGTCACCGATCGATTCAAAACGGCAGAACCCTCCGCCGGGGGATTGGTAGTGATATTCATGCGGTTTTATTCAATTTCCTGGCTTCCTCGACAATGTGCTCGTTGACATGGTGCCCCACCGCTTCGCAGGCCACCCGCACGGCATTGAAAATGGCCTTCCGGCTGGACGATCCATGAGAAATAATGCATACCCCATTGGCCCCCAATAACGGAGCCCCGCCAAATAACTCGGGATCCATCCGGTTCTTCAACGACTTGATGGCCCCTTTCAATAACAAGGCACCCATCAACCGGATCGGATTCGCCTTGAATTCCTTCTTCAACCAGGAACCGATGGCATGGGCCACGCTTTCACTGGTTTTCAACACCACGTTCCCCACAAACCCATCGCACACAATGACATCCGTTTCACCAACGAAAATGTCATGCCCTTCCACATTGCCGCGAAAATTAACGGGCGCTGCGCTCAACAGCCGGAACGCCTCCTTGGTAATCTCGTTGCCTTTCGATTCCTCGCCCCCGATGCTTAACAGGCCAACCACCGGGTTCCGGGTCCCAAGAATCTCACGGGCATACACGCTGCCCATCAAGGCAAACTCCACCAGCAGGTCCGGTGCGCAATCCGTATTGGCTCCCGCATCAATCAATACCACCGGGCGCCCCATCGTCGGAATCACCGTGGCAATCGCCGGCCGCTGGATGCCATCCAGAGTCCGCAACTTCAGGGTCGCCCCCACCACCATCGCCCCGGTGTTCCCGGCCGATACCACCGCATCCGCCTCACCCGCCTTGACCATGTCCATACAACGACTGATGGAGTTGTCTTTCTTCTTGCGAATCGCAAGCGCCGGGGACTCATCCATCCCAATCGTCTCCGCAGCATGCCGGATGACAATCTTCGACGGAACCTCCCCGTACTTGGCCAGTTCTTCCCGAATCGCAGACTCCTGCCCGACAAGGAACAGGGTGGTTAACCCCGGAATCCCCTTGGCAGCCTGCACGGCACCGGCCACTATCTCCAGGGGGGCATGGTCTCCCCCCATCGCATCAACAGCGATTCGCATGGCAACTCGTGGCTCAGTCGACTCGAACAGTCAACACCTGCCGGCCCTTGTAGTAGCCGCAGGAGGGACAGATCCGATGCGACTTCTGTGGCGCGCCGCACTGAGGACAAGCTTTCACAGTCGTCAACCGCGTCTTCGTATTACTTTTTCGACGCATCCGGGTTCGACTTTTTGACTTCTTCCGTTTGGGTACTGCCATTGTTCACCTCAATATTCCCCAGCCCGTCAAAAGCGGACCAGCGTTCTTCTTCCGGCTCCTTACAGCCGCACTTCTTCTTGTTCCTATTTGCCCCGCAATGGGGGCACAACCCCAGGCAGGATTCCCGACAAACCGGGAAGCTCGAAAAGGCAAGGATCATAGATTCACGGAGTTCATCCGTCAAGTCCACGGTGGAATGAAGATTCTCCACCTCCCTCTCACAGAAAAACTCGTCGTCCCGAACTTCGCGGACGAATAAGTCCGCACACCGCGAACATCGGTACCGAACCTTCGTGCTCACACTGCCCTGAACCAGCAACTCACCGGTAACATATTGGACATGGAGCGAGTACGCCACCGGACCGGCCGGAGCGACATCCCCGGATTCACCCAGATCGAGAATCTCTCCCGCCTCCTCTCCTTCAATCTGCCCGCCATCCACCGGGATCCGCCAAAGTTCAATCATCAAAGCCATATCGCCCTCCGTTCCCCTTTACCCCTTTTTGCCTTTTTCGTCGTTGCTCTTCCCGTAACCAGCCCCCTCACCCCCCCTTTAACTTCTTCCTGATAAACCTCTGCACCGCCGGCGGCACAAACCCGCTGCTGTCACC
>JBIJCW010000204.1:0-3792 GCA_044344495.1 Kiritimatiellia bacterium
GGCGATTTCAAAGCCGCCCAGTTTGGACAGTATTTCCAGGGGGGTGTTGGAATCCGCCCGGTTAACGGCAAGGGCTGTCTCGATGATGGTCTGCTTGTGGCGAAGGCCGTTATCAGTCAGACCGGTTCCGCGTCCGGTGATTTCGGCGGGGGCGATGCCAAGGTAGGCGGCGAAGAGGGCTGTGGCCGGGGTGGTATTGGCGATGCCCATTTCGCCGGTGCCCAGGAGGGTGACCCCTTCGGTGGCGGCATCGGCGGCTAGGGTGATTCCGGCCTCCAGTGCGAGGGTGAGATCGGGGAGCGACATGGCGGGGCCCCTGGCAATGTTTGCGGTGCCGCGTTTGATTTTGCGATGGATGAGTCCGGGGGCATTGGCGAAATCGGCGTCGACTCCCATATCCACCACGCGCAGTTCGGCGCCGACGTGCCGGGCGAAGACGTTGATGGCCGCGCCTCCGGCGAGCATGTTGTAGACCATCTGGGGGGTGACGGCCTTGGGGAAGGCGGAAACGCCTTCGTCCGCTACGCCGTGATCACCGGCGAAGCAGTAGATGCGCATCTTGCCGAGGCGGGGAGTTGGGGTGTGGGATGCCAGGCAATACTGCATGGCTATTTCCTCGAGACGTCCGAGGCTGCCTTGCGGTTTGGTCAGGTCATCGAGGTGGGCCTGGATGGCCGGGGTGAGGTTGCGGTTGATGGGGGTGATGGAGCCCAGCGTCTTCTGTAACAGGTTCATTCTACTTATCCTTTATAAGCCAAAGGGTCCCGGCGGACCCAAAACAGGTCGACCGGAACCCTTTGCCATCGGATTCCTGTAACAGTTTCGCAGTGTTCAGCAGGTCTTCTGGCTTTCGGATCGGCGCCGGCTTCACGGACCTTCCCGTGTCGATCGGCATGAGCCGTCGGCACAGTGGCGGGCTTGCGCCCTGTGAAACCAGCTCCCCGATTACAGCGGCGGGACCGCCGCGGAATTACACCGCGTTCCGGGATGCTGAAACACCACCTCAATTCAAGGTGCGGAGGGTAGGGGGAAACGGAGGGGTGAGTCAATGGCAATTTAGCCGACGGTTGACGTCGGTCGCATCTGCGATTTTCGTGCCGATCGCCGTGACCATGTGTCACGGATGAAGGAAGGTGAGAGAAGATGAGCCTCCACCTGCAAGCCGGGCGGGTGGTTTTCGCGGAAACGGAGGTCAGGGCATTTCGCGGCGGTTGAAGAGGAGGATGCCGGGGATCGCGACGGCGGCGCTGTAGAGCAGGCTCAGGACTCCGAAGGCTTTGGCGGTCATCTCCCAGGTGATTCGGCGGCCCTCTGCCATCCAGGGGATGGCGTTGTAGTAATCCAGCGGACCGGTCACGTGGTTGATGGCGGTGATGAACCTGAGCAAGGCGAGATCCAGGAGGCCGGGCGGGGTGATATCACCATGATGGTGTTCAACCAGGGTGCCCGTTGCCGCGACCATGGAGATGAATCCGCTTAGGTGAAGGAGGACCAGGACGGCGAAGGCGGCGAACACGGATACCGGCAGGGAGAGCAGGCAACCCATGGTGATGCCCAGAGCGGCCACGAACGCCAGTCGAAACCAGGCAATGAGGAGTGCCCGGCAGAAATTGGGCCCGAAGGCGCCGACTGGGATCAGAAGTTCCGGAGGGTTGCCGTTGGGGGCCAGGAGGAGGCGGGCGGAGTTGCCGGTATCGGTGCGCGTCAAGGTGATGGTCAGGGGGCCATGGGTGGAATGGCTGAAGGCGGGGATCAGGATTTGGGAGGGGATTCCCGGGGCATTCGTGAAGGGGATGGAGAGGTGTTGCCCTGTTGCGTCCGCGATCTGCCAGATGCCTGAAACGTATTGCCGCTCCGGTTGGGATGACTCCATCGAAAAACGCAACTCACAGGGCAGAGGCAGGCATGCAACTGAGGGGATCCGGTAGTGTAGCGACAAGGATCCGCCGGAGGGAATCATCATGGCGGCATGGATGACTTCTCGACGCAACCATTGACGTTGTTGTTGGCGGCTGGCCTGGGCGGGTATTGCGGGATTCTCAGGGAGTGCGGCGAGTCGTTTTTCCACTTGCTGTTCCAGGTTGGGTGGAAGTTCCGGCAGGAAGGGGGTCCGGGCGGTCAGCAGGCGTGCTTCCGCCTGAAGGCGTTGAGGGGACCCGGCTGGCAGGGAATTCCACGACCGGAAAAGGACGCCAGCCATCACGCTTCCGGACACGGCGAGGACGGCAAGGTTGAGGAGGACGATTCCGATCCACTTGCCCAACCAGAGTTCGTAGCGGTGAACGGGTTTGGCGAGGACCAGGTGGAGCCGGCGGTCGGCGATGTCGCCAGCGACGGCCACGCAGGAGGCCCAGAGGGTGCTGACCGTCAGGATGAACAGGACGGCATTGAGGGAGTACAGCAGGATGACCGAAAGGCGGTCGGCGGGTGATGACGTGTCGGCGATGAGCAAGGGGATGGCGATCAACACGGTCAGGATCAGGGCGGCCAGGGCGAGGAGGAGCCGGGAGCGGATGGCATCACGTACAGTCAACTGGGCGATGGCAATGATGCGCCGGGGATTCATGGGGTGGCGCGACGTTGCGAGACCACATTGACATAGAAGGACTCGAGGCTTTGGCCGGCGTGATCCACAACAGGGGTATGGCCGGTTTCCTGTTCGAGGTAGTGCAGGACGGCGGGGAGTTTGTCGGATGAAAGGCCGTGGATGGTCAGTTGCAGAAGACCAGGCTCCCTGAGCATGTCGGCGACGGTGCCCTGGGTACAGATGCGTCCATTGAGGAGAATGGCGAAGCGGTCGCAGATGTCCTCCATGTCGGCGAGATGGTGTGAGCAGATCAGGATGGTTTTGCCGCGGGCGGCGAGGGCCAGCAGCAAATCCTTGACCTCGCGGCAGGCCACGGGATCAAGGCCTGAGGTGGGTTCATCGAGCAGGATCAGATCCGGATCATTCAGGAGGGACTGGGCGAGGCCGACGCGACGCGCCATGCCTTTGGAGAATTCGCCGATCCGCCGATTTCCGGCCCCGGTGAGGCCCACCTGGTCGATCAGGCGGTTGACGGTGTCCTGGCGGGCGGATGTCGGCAGACCGCTGAGGTTGGCGAAGAACATCAGGATTTCCGGAGCGGTGAGGTATTTGTAGAGGTAGGACTCTTCAGGCATGAACCCCATGCGGGATTTGGTGGCGACGTCGGAGGGGGGGTGTCCCAGCACGGTCAGTGAGCCGGCGGTGGGGCGAAGAAGGCCGAGGATCATTTTGATGGTGGTGCTTTTGCCTGAGCCGTTGGGACCGAGGAGGCCGAAGATTTCGCCGCGGGGGACGGCAAGTGAAATGTTGTCCACGGCCCTGACTTTGGGGCGCCCCCAGAAATCCGTGAAGACCTTGGTCAGGCCGGCGGCCTCAATGACATTCGGCGAGGAGTCGTTCATGGGCGGGGTCACCTGACCCTGAATCCTGAACCCTCCCGGGAAGGAGGGTCACTTGGTGGTTGGATCGATCACGGGGGCCACGGGGGTCGGAACCGCAGGGGCCGGAGGTGCCGCCGACACGGCTGGGGGTTCAACCACCGGGGCGGGTGGGGGGATAACGATTGCGGGCGCCATGGGAGCGGGAGCGGGAGCCTTCAGGTCAACGGAGGGGGGTGGTTCCGCCATCGGGGCGGCGGGCGGCATTACGATGACGTCGTTATCCGGGGTGCTGGCGGGTGTGATGGTTTTCCTGGACGACGGGAGGGCGGAGGCATCCACGCCGGACTTACCCCAGCGGCCATAGTGACGTCGCTCGGCATTGGT
>JBIJCW010000205.1:0-3780 GCA_044344495.1 Kiritimatiellia bacterium
CATGGCCATGACCGCGACTAACATGAGGGGGGCTGCTTTCATTCGATCTACCCGCTCATAGGCCATCGCTCATGCAGCGGTCAACATTTAAATGTCAGAAATCGCAAAAATCCCGGATCCCCCTGTTTCTGGCAGATCCACATGCGGTCCGTCCGATGGATCGCCATCCTGAATTCGGATCACGGCACCGTCCACGAGCGGGAGGGCTGTTAGGGATCCGCGACAGCGCGCCGATGCGCGTTGATCGCACGCAGACCCGGATTCCGGGGCTGGAGGGGACGAGGAGCCGGGCGGGCCTAGCCTGAAATAATCGGGTCACCGGTAATTCGGGAAATTCGGTTTAATACCCCGCACCGCCCGTGCCGGGGGAATCGACCTCACGGGAATTCCCGAATTTCGGGAATTAACCCGCACCTGATTCCCGGCACCCGGCCTTGCCTGAAATAATCGTGTCACCGGTAATTCGGGAAATTCGGTTTAATACCCTCGTGCCGCCCGCTCCCGGGGAATCGACCTCATGGGAATTCCCGAATTTCAGGAATTAACCCGTCCCTGAATTCCGTCCCACGATCATGGTGAAGAACACACATGGGGGTTCCAAAACCCCCGAAACCCCCGAAACCTCCCGCCTGCGGCCCCGCTCACCGGCGGGGCGTCTGTCAGCATCAGTCATCAGCATCAGGCGACCCGGACCAATTCGGTCGGACGGCCTCCCCGGTTGCCGGAAGGTTTGCGCTCGATGACGATCAGGCTCGGGAAGTCGGCGCACAAGGCACGCACTTCATTCTCCATGAAACCGTGTGCCTTGCTCAGATTGCCGAGCGACGCGGTGTGGCCGGGATGCTGGAGCAAGGTCCGGCGCAACCTGTCAGCCCTTGCGCGGTGCCGTGAGATCCGGTGCCCGCATAGCATTTCGACCTGATGCCCGGCGAACCACGTGCCGATGCTGATTGCGTTGCGCGCGGTTGCCTGGGACATCGGGTGCGCGTGCGCCTTGGCTCCATGGCGCAGGGCGTGCAAAACAAGCGCGATCCTGGCGGCTTGTTCCGGCCACCGCCTGACGAACGGCACGATGTCGTTGAGCCTGCCTCCAGGCATAATGCCCTCCTCGACCTGATCACGGTAGGCATGGAATAGATCCCGTACCTCGGGAGAAGTCCTGATGGCAAATGGCTCCCGCCTGCCCCGGTTCATCCGGTATTCCAACGTCAGAGCCCTGACCAGTTCGCGCCAAGGCCCGTCCACATCGCCTGTCTCCGCGTCCCCGTCCGGCGTTTCCGAACCGTTGTCGTCACCGACCATCAGGAAACGCGCAAGCAGACCGCGGTCCACCAGCTTCTGGTTTGTGAGCAGATCGCTCATGACGTCGGGCTGGATGAATGGTACGAGCGTAAGGCATGGATTGCGCAGGGTGATGGCTTCCCTCGACAACCGGTCGTCGCTGTACATATCGCCCGAATAGCAGGCGCAAATGAATCCTTCGCTGCCCTGACCGTTACCCATGCCCGCACCCAGAAGGCCGGCCAGGCCGCTGACCGCTTCGGAACTCATGACGGCACAAGCCTCGCCCTCCTGCCCCTGCATCGCCCGGGCAAGTGCCAGACGGTTGGGGTCGGTGAGGTGGAGTGTCGGACGGCGGAGGAGTTCACGTTCGATCTGCGCGACATCGTTGGCGGCGTCGACCGCCCGTTGCTCCGCAGCCGTTGCTTCCGGGGTGTCATCTGCGTCCCGATGACCGTCCTCGGCTTCTTTCAGGGCACGCCGCTTGGCCTTGAGCCGGAGATGGAGCCGTGTCCGGGTTTCCCGCTGCCAACTGTCAACCAGTTCGTGGTGCAGGGAGGTGAACGGAGTCATGCAGCGGTCGAAAACCATCTTCTTGCCCGTGCCGCTGGCCGCGACCAAGGCCACGAACAGATTGCCGGCGAGCGTTCCAACATCGTTTTGGACGAGCAGTCCGCGTCCGATAGCCGCCGCCCCGACACCGAGTACGGCGGCGGCAGGCATCGCGACCGACACCCGGCCGGCAGTTGCGGTTTGCAGGACAAGATCACGCGCCACCGGCGGCAATGCGTCCACCGGGAACGGGCCGATCAGAGGGCCGTCCCGCGCTTCTTCATCCGGGGGACACCCCCCGCAAGAACTCCCGAAACTCCCGGATCGGGGTAACAACTTTTGGATCGGGTCGCGCCCGACCATGACTTGAAGCGGGCCGTGTTGGCTCTTTGGGATCCGCTGGGCCCGCCCCCCGGCTTGCGGTCCGCCGTTCTTCACTGAATCCACATTCAATACACTCATAACTCAAGGTGTCTCTGGTTTGTGGGATAGCCCCGGCGACCTGCGCCGCCGGGGCCGGATTCTTCAGATGGTTTGTTGTTCGCCGGGAGGGACAGAAGATGGTGGTTCGACGCCCGCCACCTTCACAGCCCGCTTCCCGACCTTGCTGACATTGGCCTTCCGCCCGGGAGCAGTCGTGGTTTCACTGGAGGCCGCGACCGGCACCTGGTCCGGGATTTCCGGCGCGGTGGTTCCATCCATCGTGGTTTCCGGCTCGACCGCAACAGCCTGCACCTCAACCACTTTGTCCCCGGCCATCCCGCCCTTGAGCAGCACCAGAATGTCTTGAATCAGCGGGTTGAATCGATCGGGATTCGGAAGCTTATGGATCACGGCCTGAAGACTGACGACCCCGCGGATCGCCTTCGCCCAAACGTCCGGCTTCGGTGGCTTTGGTTTCTTTGTCGACTCCAGCCCCTCCTTCCTGACGTACGCATTCACCTCCCTTTCTACCATCGGGCCGGTCAGGTTGGTAACGTCATGGGCTTCCACGATTTTGTGCCAGCACTCCACCTGGTTTGCTTTGGGGACCACAGCCAGGAGGGGCCGGATCTGCCCTTCGTTGAGGGGTAACGTGCAGTCTCCACCGTGGAGACTGGAGCTATTCAGATTGGCGATGAACCCACCGGCATCCGTCAGACGGTATCTGTGGGCCTCCGAATGATGCAGCATGGCCTGGCAGTAATGCTCGAAGGTAGGAGGCAGCCGGTTCATGTCCGAAGTATGCCACAAGCTGATCCGGACGTTGAGTCTGGTCGGGCGCGCGCCGGTTTCAGCCAGCGGCAGCGCGTAAAACAACCCGAACCGCCTCCAGCGCCGTCGCCGATCCACGCCCCGTATCGACGGTTCCCCGGGGTTTCGGGGGTTTCGGGAGTTTCGCGGGGCATGTTGGTTGATTTGTTGGCGCACCACCATGGCGCGGACGGGTAAAGGAAAGCGGGGATGGATGTGAGATGGCAGCGACCACCGCCTGCGCTTCCGCTGGGGACACGGTGCCGCGTTGCGAGTCGGGAAACCATCATCCACCTCGCGCTGTTCGGAGGCCGCGGCCTTGGCCAAGGGCATCATCCGACCGAGCCGCCGCTGCGCCGCCGTCACCGGTTACAATGAATTCCTCAAAGCCCAGCAAGCCACCTGTGACGACGCCGGCCAGCCGATCCCCGCCACTTTTCACTTCGGGGCCGTATTCTGAATCGACGGAAAATGCGAGGCCTCATGTTGCCTACAATGTCGATGGGCCTCTTAGGTATCAGACTGGTAGCGGAAACAGAACGATCCTCAAGGAGGAGGGCTACCATTTCCTTCCTGTCGGCAGCCTGCGAGGGCCGGACATCCGGGTCGAGGTGTCCTGTTGCATCGGGCAGTCTCACCCATGACTCCACGATCATCACCAAAGCCCGCGCCCTGTAGGCGACCGCCATGAGCTTCGCCATCTCGGCGTAGCGG
>JBIJCW010000206.1:0-3775 GCA_044344495.1 Kiritimatiellia bacterium
TATCGGCGGGGCGATGGCCTTCACCTTCAAGAAGGTGCTGCTGAATATGGAGATCGGCGCCAGTTTGTTTGATGCTGAAGGCGCGAAAATGGTGAACGACATCATGGTCAAGGCAAAGGCCAAAGGCGTGAAAATCCATCTGCCGGTGGATTATGTTTGCGGCGACAAATTCCCCAAGGACGCGGCCATGGAAGTGGCGGTCAGCCCTGCCACTGACCAAACAGGAATCCCGGTGGGTTGGCTTGGGCTGGATGTTGGCCCGAAGTCCAATGCCGCCTTCGCGGAAGTCATTGCGCGGGCCAGGACCATCATTTGGAATGGACCGGCGGGTGTTTTCGAGGACCCAAGGTTTGATGCTGGAACGAAGGTCATGGCCGATGCAATTGCCAAGGCAACGGCGACAGGTGCGATTTCGGTAGTCGGCGGCGGTGATACCGCCACGGCGGCCAAGAAGTTCAAGGTGGTGGATAAGGTGACCCATTGTTCCACCGGAGGTGGTGCCAGTTTGGAATTGCTCGAGGGCAAGGTTCTGCCCGGGGTGGCAGCCCTGAGTGACAAGTGATCTTGAACGCAGGAAACAATCAACAACCTTGTGGTGTAGCTATGCGAAAAAAAGTTATTGCTGGGAACTGGAAGATGAACAAACTCACGGCGGAAGCCGTTGAGTTGGCGGCGGCGGTAAAGGAATCCCTCGCGCAGTGTGCGGATGTGGAAGTGATTCTTTGTCCACCGTTCACGGCGCTGAAAGGCGTGGGGGATGTAGTCGCTGGAAGTCAGATCAAGCTTGGTGCACAGAACATGCATTGGGAGAAGGAAGGCGCGTTCACTGGCGAGATATCGCCCGGAATGCTGAAGGACCTCGGTTGCCAGTATGTCATTCTGGGGCACAGCGAGCGGAGGCAGTACTTTCATGAGACCGACATGGTCGTCAATCGCAAGGCCAAGGCGGCGCTGTCTGCCGGTTTGATACCCATCGTGTGCGTGGGCGAGACGTTGGAGCAGCGCGAGACCAACCAGACCGAGGATGTGGTAACGACCCAGGTGACCAAGAGTCTGGCGGGGCTGGATGAGAGCGCCTTCAGGCGAGTGGTGGTGGCCTATGAGCCGGTATGGGCGATTGGCACGGGACGCACAGCGACTCCCGCCCAGGCTCAGGCCGTGCATGCACTGATCCGGCAGGTCCTGGCCAAGGTCTGCAACCCGGGCGCAGCTCAGGCGGTGCGAATCCAGTATGGCGGAAGCGTGAAAGCAGCCAACGCCAAGGAGTTGTTCTCGCAACCTGATATCGATGGCGGGCTTATTGGTGGTGCTGCCCTTGACGCTGCTTCATTTGTCGATATCGTCAAGGCGGGCGTTTAGACAATCATTAAAAAAGGAGATGGATGATGCCTGTACTCAAAGTATTGCTTGTACTGGTTGAGATTGTCAGTGGCGTGCTTTTAGTGTCCGTGATTCTTCTGCAAAAGTCAAAGGATCAGGGGTTGGGACTAGCCTTTGGGGCCGGGGTAGGGGAGTCGTTGTTCGGATCGCGCGCAGGAAATGTTCTGACAAAAATCACAATCGGCTTGGCGGTCGTGTTTATGGCCAACACGTTGCTCATTGGATATCTGATGTCCGGATCCCCCGCCAGCGGATCGATTACGGATGACCTTCCGACTCAGGCGGTTACGCCAGTGCAACCCGCTGCGGGCGGCATGTCACTGCCAGTGGCTCCGGACGCTGCACCGGTGGGCGGGTCAGTTCCAATGACTCAACCGGCTAATCCCACCCCGGTGACACCTGAACAGGCGCCGGCTCCCGCGACGCCAACGCTGTGACGCGGCTGCTGCATCATCGAACCCCGCAGGCGCCATGCCGGCGGGGTTTTTGTTTTATTGAATCAAGTTTCGGTTCGCTTGATTTAAAGCGGCTTTCCGTTGTATAAAGCCTACTCGTTTTTCAATAATGATAGAGGTATCTATGGCCGGAATATTCAAAGCATATGACATACGTGGAATTTACGGGAAGACGCTGACGGAGAACATTGCCCTGGACATCGGCCGGGCGTTTGTCACGTTCCTGAATTGCCGGAAAGTGGTGATTGGTTACGACATGCGGCCCCATTCGAAAGGCCTCTTTGACGCCCTATGCACGGGGATTACAATGCAGGGCGCGGATGTCATTGATATCGGCATGTGCTCGACTCCCATGTCCTACTACGGCAATGGTACGCTGGGCGCTGATGGAAGCATCATGATCACGGCATCCCATAACCCCGGGGAGTGGAATGGCTTCAAGTTGTGCCGGGAGAAGGCCATTCCGATCAGCGGGTCCACCGGAATCAAGGATATCGAGCGCATTGTGGAAACCCGGGCATTCGCATCCAAGGCCGCCATGGCCGGACGCGTAACGCAAAAGGATGTCATTCCTGGTTATGTTGCGCATGTCCAGCGCGTGGCAGACTTGAAGCGGCCTGTCCGTATCGCCGTCGATTTTGCCAATGCGATGGGCATCCTGGAGGCAAGATGTCTGGACGGTATTGTGGAGATGACCAGATTGTATGACACACTTGATGGTCGGTTCCCAAATCATGAAGCCAATCCGCTACAAGTGGACACCCTTGAGAAACTGCAGGAAACGGTCCGACAGGGGCAATATGACTTCGGGGTGGCCTTTGATGGTGATGCCGACCGGGCTGGATTTGTGGATGAAAAAGGCAATGTAGTCCCCATGGATATGATCACAGCCCTGATTGCAACCAGTCTGCTTGAGAAGCAGAAAGGCGTGATCTATTACGATCTTCGCAGCAGTTGGTCTGTCAAGGAGGTCATTGCGGAGAGCGGAGGGACTCCCATGATGAGCCGCGTTGGGCATGCCTTTATCAAGCAGCAGATGCGGGACAGCAATGCGTTGTTTGCAGGAGAGCTTTCCGGCCACTACTATTTCCGGGATAATTTCTTTACTGAAAGTTCGGCGATGGCGGTACTCTATGTCGCCAACGTGGTGACACACAAAAACAAACCGCTTTCCGAACTTGTGAAACCCATCCAGCGGTATGTGGCAAGCGGCGAAATCAATTCCGAAGTCCATAACCCGCCTGCTGTTCTGGATGCCATTCGCCAGCGCTATGCCGACGGTAAACTCTTCGAACTGGACGGTGTCACGGTGGAGTATGCGGACTGGTGGTTTAATGTGCGCTGTTCCAACACAGAGCCACTGGTGCGATTGAATCTCGAGGCGAAGAAGAGCAGCGTGATGGAAAACAAACGGGACGAACTCCTGAAACTGATCAGGGAGCATTGATCCTCAACCCATTCAGAATCGGCAGCTAGGACTCACGGCATGCAGACTATCGAACTTACCCTGTCGGCTTGGATGCACGAGGCGTTCTCATTGGCCTTACCGGAGGCGCCGCTGCATGGAATCGGCGTGGTGCCAACAACATCAGAGTCATTTGGGGACTATCAGTGCAATCATGCCATGTCGGTTGCGAAGGCCCTGAAGAAGCCCCCCCGCCAAGTGGCCGAACTCGTGATCAGGCACGCTGGCCCGCATTCCGCTGTGGACCGCATGGAAGTCGCGGGGCCCGGCTTCATCAATATCTTCCTGAAAACGAGTTGGTTGGCGGGTGCGGCTGAAACGGTCGATGCTGACCCGCACTGCGGTGTCCCGCTGTGTGGGCGAGGCGCCACAGTGATCCTGGATTATTCGAGTCCCAACGTGGCCAAGCCTATGCACATTGGTCATATCCGGTCGACTGTCATCGGGAACGCATTGGACCGGCTCCACCGGTACC
>JBIJCW010000047.1:0-12991 GCA_044344495.1 Kiritimatiellia bacterium
AACCACTCCAACACCCCCAACCCTTCCTCCTCACCAACCCGCGCAAACAACCGCGCATGCCATAACGTCCGCGCCACCCCACCCCCCCACAAGTCGTCCACTTCCACCCCGTGCGAGCGCATCCACCCGGCAAAGTCACGATTACAGAACGTCGCCGCCGTCCACTCGTCCTTCGGACAGTCATCCACCCCGCAACAGACCGACACAAACCGGCGCGCCCCCTTGCCCCGGCGTCGCAACGGCAACTGCCACACGCACAGATTCGGCGGCACCCGCAGCACCCCCCGACTATGTACCCCCATGACCACACACCGGTTCCCGATCGCCGTCTCTCCCGTCAACCGGCATCCGAACAGGAAACTGTTGTCTCCCACCGTTGTCTCGCGCCCCGCCGTCGTCGCACAGGCCACGGTCGCCGATCCCAAGGCCCCCGCCACATCCGCCGAAACCACCCGCCCGATCCGCCCCTCCCAATTCAACGAAAAGTGATTCAGGATCTCCGCTGTCGTCCCCAAGTGGACAAAATACAACTCCGGCACCGTCCGGTTCCATAACACCCCGCCACCCATCGCATCAACCAACCGGGACCCAAGCGGCCGCCCCCGCACCCAATCGCGACGCGACGCCACCAGCGCCGACGCAATTTCCTCGTAAAGACTGCACTCCTGCCGCGCCGCCACCAACTCCGCCACCGGATCCCGCGTCTCACCCGCCAGCCCCACCAATCGGCGGTACACTTCCCCGCAAAACGCATAAATCCCCGTATCCAGCAACGCCGCCCCCCCGCCCACCAGTGCGCCCCGTGCCGCCAGCGTCTCCGGCCCAGCCTTCTGCAGAAGATCCACCACCCGCCCAGCCCCATCCGCCACGATCACCCCGTGCCGCCCCGCCACATCCAGCGATTCCGCCGCCGTCACCACCACCGCCCCATCCGCCACCAACTCCACCCGGCTTGTGTTCAACAACGGCAACACATCACCCGCCAACGACACCAATCCCGCGCCCGGCATCCGCCCCGCCAACGGCGCCGCCACCGCCAACTGGTGATCAAACAACGTCGGCACCGCCTGGTCAGGATCCGCCAGCAGCGGGAAAGGAATGAAACACTTCCCAAACACGTTCGCCCACGGCACCCGCCGACTATCCCCGCCCGCGTGGACGAGCAGGACCCGCCACGCCGACACCACCTCCGCCGAGTACTCCTTCGCCAATGTCCGCATGGCATGCAGCGTCGCCCCGCCGCTCCCGATCCGCACCCCGCCCGGATCCGCCACCACCACCGTCCGCGTCGCCGCCCCGATCAGTCCCCGGACACGCACTTCCTCCAGATGCCGCCGGTACAACCGCGCCTGCTCCTCGCTCGACGCCGTCAGCACAATCGCATCCCACGTCACAAAACGATCCGGGGCCCCCACCGCCAGTTTCAGCAGCGAGTAACTCCTGCTCAATCCCTCCAGTGGCGTTTCGCCTCCGGCCCGCGCGCGTCCATCCATGCTATTCATCGTGCACCACCGCCTTGTTGTGAGGTCCCATTGAAACGAACACTACCATGCCACAGGAGAGGGTTCAACGTATCTGATCGGACCGGATCTGATCGGACCTGGGCGAACCCATAATCCTCGTCTAACCGCATCCGACACTACAGGGAGCCATCCCGGAAGAAACCTGGGCCTGAGATTGAATTGCAAGGTGGCATTCGCCGTCCTGGCGAATGCCTGATTTAACGGACTCCTGACATCGGTTTTTCAGGGAATATGAGATCATATAAGTAGAGCGACGGGGGTGGATGCGAGAAGCGTCCGGTAAACTCACCAGCCATGACCCCTTAGCTGGTTAGGACTTGCTCCTTACTGGCTAAGGGGTGTCACTTTTCCTCACACAAAAAAGGCCATCCCGCCGCAGCGGAATGGCCCTCGAAGCCTCGTGTTCTGACTCCTGAATTCCCCTTACTCCATCCCCATGTCCATCTCAGGCTTGGCCGCCGTCTTCAGAATGTCGGAATACACAATCTTGGCCTGCCCTTTTAGCTTGTTCACAAACGCCTCGAACAGCTCCATCTGCTTCTTCTGCTTGAGGTGGTCGGCCAGCTTCTCCTTAACCTCCTCCAGCGAACTCGTCTTGGCCGCCTCGTGCGCCATCACCTGGATGATGTGATATCCGAACATGGTCTCCACCACGGGACCCACTTCCTTGACCTTCTGCGTAAACGCTGCGTCCTCAAACGCCTTGACCATCTGTCCGCGCTGGAACGTACCCAGATCCCCGCCCCGTTCCTTGCTGGGGCAGTCGGAGTTCTCCTGGGCCAACTTCGCGAAATCAGCCCCCGCCACCAACTGCTTTTGCAACGCCTCGATCTTGGCCTTCTTTTCCGCCTTGGTCTTCTCGTCATCCGTCTTTTCGACCTTGATCAGGATATGGCGCGCCTGCACACTCTCGCCCTGGACAAAGCGCTCCTTCTCCTCTTCATACAACTTGGCGACATCCGCCTCGGCCACCACCATGTTGGTGGGAACTTCGCTCTCCACCAGCGTCTTGATGCGCAGTTCACCCATCAGATTCGTCCGGAACTGGGCCTCGGAGATTCCCTCGCGCTGCAGGGCGTCAGCCAACGTCACTCCCTCGGGTAACCGCTTCTTGATCACATCAAACGCCTCAGCCACTTCACCGTCGGTCACCTTGATCGCCCGGCGGTCGGCTTCCTTCTCCAACAGATTGCGCATGACAAACCGGTCGGCCGCCTGCTGACGGAACCGGCCCATGAGTTGCTCCATACGATCCGCCCCGAGTTGGGACGCCTGAGGACCGAGCATGGCCATGATCTGCTTATCCGCCTCGCCGACTGTCAATTTGGCGCCATTCAACTCCACCAGCACCGCACCAGGATCAACCGCCGGCACCGGCGTGATCTTGACATCCGATGCGGCCGGCGCGGCCACCACGGGAACGGCGGCACTTTCCGGCGTCTCCTTCGCCTTCTTGCAGCCATACGACAACGCCACAGCCCCGCACAGGACCATCATACCAGTTAACCGCATCTTCATATCCCAGTCTCCTTGAGTTCCTTGATTTCACACAAAGCAAAAATGTTACGATAGTAGGCCCCATCATGGCGAGCCCGATTTATGGCCGGTTTGCTGCTCAAGGGGATGCCCTGCACCACCGCCGCACCAGCGTCACCAGGATCACCATGGCCCCAACCGCCATCAACATCCAAGTCTCCGGCTCCGGCACCGTCGGCACCGAGTCGGCTGCCACCGGCTCAAGCCCCGCCGCCTTGAACTGTTCCTTCGTCTCCAACACCACCGCCCCCGATACCGGCGTCACCACCTGGTACCGGTTGGCCAGCAGCACAGCCCCGTCTTTGTCGGCACTATTCCGTGCCGAGGCCAACCGCAACACCTCGTCCCGTGCCCATAACCGGACACAGTGCGACGAACCCGCCTTGACAGTTGCCGGAACCGAACCCTCCACCCTGCTCCGGGCATACTCATAGTGCCGCGCCTTCCCCGCCCACAAGGCGAGATAATGCGCCGCATCCGCCGCCGGATCCCCCGTCCGCCCGATCTGGCGGACTGCCGACAAATCCGCCAAGGCCGATACGATCACATCGGGCCCCGTCGCGAACTGCAAACTGAGCAGAACCGGGTTATCCGGTCGGCGTTCCCATCGCTGCCGCAGGGACTCCACCCCGCCAAACATGACCGGTTGCGTGGCATGCAACCACAGGATAGCCCCATCCTGCGCCCCGGCGGCCATATCCCAAGCCCGCTCCAACGCCTTGACGTTGTCGCACCCGCCGGCGAATCGAACCTTGCGGATCGCCCCCGCCGCCTGCTCGCGCAATCGCTCCGTGGCCGGCTGCATCGCGCAGAGCTCCACCGCCCGATCCCCCGCCAGCACCACGCCAAACTCCACGCCATCGGGAATAGCCGCCACCCATTGCGCCAACACCTCGCGGTATGCTTTCATCCGCTGCGATCCATCGAGGACCACAACCACGCGTCGAGGTGCGGCAACGGTCGTTTCCCGAATCACCTGCTGAACCGCGCCGTTCGTGGCGCCACGTGAGTCCGCCGACACCACTTCGCTAACAACACCGTTGCGCATCACACGGATCGCCGTGGCCTGCTCCAACGACAATCCCGGCATCACCCCCCGCAGTGCATGTCCCCCGCTCGCCGTTGACTCCTCCACCAGGTTGGTCGTTGCCCCAATCGCCACCACCTTCTCCGGCGACTCCACCCAAAGCCCATGGGCCAGCGTCTCCGGCAAAGCAAAGTTGTGCTCCGTGAAATACGGCAAACGCATCACCCCCTGGTCAGGCGCATCAAGATCCACCGGCGCTGTCACCCCGATACGGATCTTCATCGTGCCGTTCTCCGGCGGCACCGGGAAGCATTGCACCAGCACACGATCCGGCCCGGCGGTTGTGACCAGCACCGGATCCCGCCGCCGCTGCACCACCTGCTGATAGGCTTGCTTGACCTGGCTGCGCCCGCCAAACGCCGCCTCCCGCTCCTCGCCGTCAATCCACAACGTCAACCGCGACACCACGCCACCCGGCGGCAACATGACCACCGCACGCGCCTCCTGCTGCCGCGGCGAGGTGTTCTTGAACACCATCGTCCATTCGGTGTACACCACCCCACTGTCGGGACTCACCACGCTGTCCTGACGCGAATCAAACAACGATAACCCGCGGATGCGACCCTGGACCGCGTCGCCTCCGACGTTCGGATCGAAGTCCATCCAATCCCACCCCCCCCGCCGCCCAAGCGGCGATTGCGGCGGCTTGACCATGTTGAACGGCGTGCCGGTGACCCGGTAGTAGATCTCACGCGCCTGGTCCTGCGTCACCCGGGTCCCGAACTCGTTGAAAAGAAACCGGATCAGATCGCCACCCGCCAGCCCCCCTCGCAAGTAGCAGGATTCCAGTATCGCCTCCCGACTGCCGCCCGTCCTCAGGATCCGCAGTCCCCGCCCCTGAAGCGCGGCATCGTCCGACACCGCCATCTGCAGCCCCACCTGGGTGATCGCCTTGGGCGCCTCCAGCGCCGCCATCGCCAGCAGGGCGATCGTGACACCACCCCAAAGTCCTGCCAGACGCCTACCCGAACCGTCAATCAACGCCTTCCGCGCGCGAACCCGCAGGAGAATCGCGGTAATAAAGGACGTCAGCGGCGAGAGCGGCAGGGCGCCGAAACCGAAGAAAAGCAACCCGAGCAAAGCAAAGGGCGTGAACGGCAGGAAGAGCAAAGCGTAGTAACCACCAATCCCCAAGGCCAGGGCATTCAACCAACCCAGCAACCGCCAACGGTCGCCGCGCCCGGACCGCAACGCCAGGATCAGCGCCAAATTCGCTACCGGAACCACGGCGATCAACAGCACATGGAACACGCTGGGAATCGGATCGAACAGGAGCCCCGCGCACATATGGGTGAACAACTCGACCCCAAGGGTAAGCACCGGCATCACCACACCGAGCAACAGGAAAAACACCAACACCAGAATCCCAACCGCCTGTCTGGCTTTTTCCGGCTTCATCTCCGCATTTTCACTATTCATGGTTTGATCCTTTCCTGTCCATCCACACCAACCCCATCCTTACCAGAATCATGCCCGGCAACGCTAGGACCACCAGCAACCGGACAAGCAGAAAAACCACCACGAGCACCATCTCGCTCCGCGATGCATTCTGCCCGCCCGCAAAGATGTGCGAGATCAGACTCCCCTCCGCCATGACACCCAGCAGGACGCGATGCGCCACCAGTAACACCACAATCTCGACTGCACTGATCAATAGCGTCTTTTGCCATTTCTTCATGGCCCCACCTTCTTCCCTTCCCGATCGGGCACTCCACCCGCCGTCAACATGGCGAACAGGATGGCATCCCCAAGCGAGGCGCCGGTCACAAAATTCATCCGCCCGTCATGCCGGTACGGCGCCCCCATGGCATACGCCGTGGCATAAAGCCGGCTGAATAGATCCTTGTCGCGATGAATGCGGCTGCCACCGATCAGAAACCCCGTCGGCGATAACCCGTACCCGAACACCACCGGTCCGGAATCAATGTCCCCTCCCTCATTCCTCAAATGCACGGGGTACTCCTTAATCCCTCCAAACCCAAAAACCGTCCCCGCTAATTCGCGCCGCGACGCCCGATATAATTCCGCCGAAAGCGCCTTGTCGGAAAATGAAAGGAAGTAAAGCCCGAGACTGGTCCCCGACCCTCGCGGGGCATCCGCCGGTTCCCCCGTCCTCGGTATGAGCGCCTGAATCAGCAACCCACTCCTGGGATCAATACACTTCGCCCTCAACACCCCATGAAAACCATCAAGAAAAGCACGCCGGTCCACCCCAGTCACCCGTGCCTGGACGGCAATGGAGGCGATCACCGCGCAATTATCAACCGGATAGACCTCATTCGGGTAGGACTCCAACAGGCGGATGGGACTGCGCTCAATCCGGCGCACCAAGGCATCGGTAATCCGGTCATTCAGTGCCGCCGTGGTTCCCTGTGGATCCAACTCCCGGCACAATCCCAACAACAGATTGAAGTAGCCGAGAAAGGCCGCGTGGTCACGCTCCGTATCCAGCGAATCAATCGGATCGTTTCCCCACATTTCCCTATCGAACGCCCGCACATCCGCCGAGAGCATCTTCTCAACACACAACCGCGCCAGGCGCATGTACTCCCCGCGGGACTCCGGATGTTCCTTCGCCATCTGAACAAACCCCAAGCCGGACATCAGATATGTCCCGAACAACCACTCACCATCAAACTGCCGTGCCCCGGTGTGGAAACTGCTCCGATCCAGTCCCCGGGTCACCCATCCCTCCACCCCCTTGGCCAACTCACCCTGCACACCCACGTCACCCCGATACCAGGCATCTGCCCCCCGCGAACACCAGAGGTAAGGGACAAAGGAGACCCCAACAACAAATAGCACCGCCGAAACCAACGACCGCCGAAAGCATCGCTTGAAATCACATTTCATTTTCGCCTCCCCTCCCACTGATCCAGCATTCCGGCGATCACCGCGCACTCCCACCCAAACGGCAGATAACCTGCATACCCGAGAATCGGCATCTCAAACACCTTGAACCGGTTCACATACGGCACGGTGTAGATCCACTTCGCCAGACTGTGATAGTTCCACATCTCCCAGAAAAACCCGCACACCAGCGCCGCCAACGCCAACCGCACCAGCCGGCTCCAGTCGCCACGCGCCACATCACCAAACACCGTCTCCCGTCCGGCCAACCCCTGCAGCGAGACAATGATCACCAGCGGGGCTATCCACAGGACGGGAAACAGTATATCGGGCCAGACACCAATCCCCGCCAACCCCGCCGCCGCCAATACCACCGCTACGCCCGCCACCCAACGCGGATGGGCCGGAACCAACGGCCGAAACCCATCCAGCCCCGCCGTCAACCGCGGATAGGTCGCCAGCCACTCGTGCGTGGACATGACCGCGGGCAGAACCGTTGAGAACGGCAGGGTCGCAAACACAACGTACTCCCACGACCCTAGCGTTCCAATCCCCACGTAGTACCAATTCTGGACAAACCGGTTCAGATACTCGAAGAACCACCAGAACCCGGCACTGAGCACAAATAATCCCGCCAGATGCCGCGACCGGTCCACCAGCAGGCAATGCCCGCTCCTCCAATAGGTCAATGCGTTGATGACCACAATAAACGCCAGCCATTGCGGAGTGAATGTAAACATCTGCAATCCCGCAAACCATGGAAACCGCGTCCACGCCAGTACCCACGCACCCACGCCAAATACCACACCACACCACCCCCACCAGGGCAACCCCAACGTCACGACCTGTCGTCCGTCCGACACCATTCCCACATTCCATCGGCGTCCATCTGTGTTCATTCGCTCTTCGCCCTTCACCCCCTGCCCTACGCCCTTCGCTCTACGCCCTTTGCCCACCACCACCCCCACCACCCCCACCAACATCACCGCCATCCCGCCGAACACCCACCATGAAAACGGCGCATGCTCCACATACTGCGTGGTCGGTGGAAATTCCAAATAGCGACCAATGGACCCGCCCGCCAGATATATCCCCAGCAATGGCAACCCCACCAGGAGCAGTAACCCAATCAGAATTTCCGTCCGCACTTTCATCACACCAACACTCCCCTGACTGCACGCCAGAGATACTCAAAGAAATTGCTGCTAAACGCATTCGGATTGAAAAACGGAACCGGCAAGTCCGGCCGGGCAAGGTAAGGACTGCATACCCAGGAGAGTTCGCAACCCGCCAAACCCGTGACCAGGATCCAACTCCATAGAACACGGGATGCCATCATTGCCGAACCCGTCATCTCCCGTAGCAAGCGGTAAAGCCTCACGTTTCCGGCAATACCCGCTAACGCCACCACGCAGGTGTTGCCGGACAACAAGACTCGATATGAGGCCATCGCGCCTGCCTCCCCGGGCGCCGGACACTGATACACAAAGAGCAACATCACCGGACTCGCGGCGGCTAACAGGATGGACGTGATGGAAAGACTAAGCAGAACACAGGTAGTCGTCTGTGCCGCGGACAACCCCGACCCCAGAACATGCGCCAACAGGATGTTGATCAGACTACTGATCACCACCACCGCCAGCATCATGGCGGGCATCTTGATCGACGAATACAAGGCCTGCTCGGGTGACCGCCAGAGGCCAAACACGAACCCGTACAAGGCGGCCCCGCCAGCAACAGCGACCATGGCGGCCAACGCGACAGATCCGCTCTTACCATCTCTCAGGCACCCGATCACGGTTTCATCTGCCCGACATAACATTGGAAGCGTAATGCGCATGGGGCCGGAACCCTGTCCTTGCTTAGGTTACTTCTCGTCCTTATCGGCATATTCGATGCAGTTCGACCAGTGGGTCAGAAAGAATTTCTTCTCACCCAACTGGAGTGGGGCCGCTTTCCCGATCAGAGGACGCACCATCACGGCGACCTGCATGGTCACCACAAAGAAGAGGACTCCCCAAAGCCGCAGAATCGTCAATGTCCGGCCGTCGTTTAGTTGCGCAAGGGCCGAGTTCATCAGGTCCAAGGCAAACCAGGCGGCAACACCCCAGAAGAGCACATGCAGCGCCCCCATGAACGCCACGGTGTCCGTCGACTGCGAAAACAACCATGCAATCGGCGCAAATCCGACCAGGAGAATACTCCACAGGGCGAGCCCCAGGACCAGTACCGCCACCGTATCAGACAGCGATTGCCGACCACCCGAAAAACAGGAAAAGATGTAAAGACTGGGCAGGCAAAGCACAGCAGAAAGAATCACGCCAAGGAGTAGTTTGACTGGAACCATCCACAGTTGTCCGCCTCCGGAAAAAGTCCCGATAATAAACCCGTATGCCACGAAACACACAACCGCCACCAACGCCAGCACAAGGCCAGCCTGAAGGCGCCGCCCTCTCGTCAACTCATAGACCACCGATGCAGGCATCTTGAGCAACCGCTCCAACAGGTTCTGAGCGGTAAGTCTTCCAGGAATCGCCGCATAGTCGGTCGCGAAACTCTGGTTGAAATAACTCTGTCCCGGCAGGGCAGGCGGACGAACCGCTGAAGGCCGCGCGACCGGCGAGATACTCCGACCTGAGGAATCCTCGTTGCTGTCATTGGGTATGCTCATCTCGTCTCTCCTTTTCTATATGCGTACCGGTCGTGCCGCCACGGGTAGCCGGGCTTGCTTCGTTTCGGGAATAGCGCTACGCGCCGTTTTCAACATCTCCTCAAGGACGTCCAGATACTGCCGGAACCGGACCAACCCCGCCGCCGAGATGTACACCGTGGTGCGCGGTTTGAGATCCACGAATCTCTTCTCGATCCGGACCGACCCCGCCTCCTCAAGCACTTTCAGGTGCCGGCTCAGATTCCCGTCCGTCAGACCACAGTCCGCCTTGAGCCCATTGAAGGTCTTTCCGTCCCCGCCCGCCGCACCCAGGGCCGACATGATGGCCAACCGCGCCGGTTCATGAAAGATGCGCTCCAGAACATCGCCTGCCGTATTTTCCTTCTCACTCATCGTCCACCTCTGCTGCTGTTGTCTTGCCTGCTGTACGGTAATGATCCCCAAGTAATACCGCCCCGCCAGCCAGTTCCCCCGTCACAAACACCATTCCCATCGGCCAGGGTTCGACAAACGAGACCCCTTGCCAAAACAGACACACGGTCCCGCACACGACATAGAATACCCCGATCCAATAGATCCCCTTGGGCAACGAACTCCGGTACGCCACCTGGGCCAATCCGTACAGGCACATCCACATCCCGAACAGCAGGTCAAACTCACCCTTGAGAATCAGCGCCAGGGAAAGCACCGCCCCCACCCCCAGCGCGGGAATGGCATCCATCGCCGGCTTGAGCATCATGGGATTCCGCCGCACTTCGCCATCAAACAGGAACCAGTACAGCAACGCGGCATAGTTCACCCCGACCCCCACCGCCAGGATCACCCCCCAGCCCGCCAGATGCATCCACGGATTGGCCGGGACCCACCCCGCCCCCAGTACCCCCGTGCCCCCCAGCGCCGTCAACCCCGCCAGAATCCGCGCCTTCCCGGAATACCCCTTGAACAGGTTCCGCTCGATGATGAATTCCTGCAGGACTCGCACCTGCGCCAACGCGTCATGGATATGGTGTGCTATCATGGTTCTCCCGCCTTCCGGAATCATGTGTATCACATAGGGAAAGTACTTTGCAATGCAAAGTATAAACTTTTTTATTGCCCTTGCCGCTTGGTCTTATTGAGAGGGACGGGCTCCGTCCCGTCCGTTCAGATTCCCCATCACCCTACCACTTCCGGCGTATCGGAATGCCGGCGGCAATCAACTCCGCCTTGATTTGGGGAATCGTATACTCGCCCGTGTGGATCATGCCGGCAATGATCGCCGCATCGGCCTTGCCTTCGCGAAAGGCCTGAACGAGATGCTCCGGACGCCCCGCCCCGCCGGACGCCACCACGGGGATCCGCACATTCTCCGCGATCATCCGCGTCAGCGTAATCTCGAACCCGCTCCGCGTCCCGTCGGCATCCACCGAATTGACCACAATCTCCCCCGCCCCCAACCCCTCAGCCCGCTTGGCCCACTCCAGCGCATCCATGCCCGTCCGCTCCCGGAACCCGCGCGTCGTTATCTCATAACCGCTCGGAAACCGCCGGGGATCCTCCGCCCGCACCGGATCCATCCCCAACACAATGCATTGCGACCCGAATGCCTTTGCCCCATCCGCAATAATCTGCGGATTGACCACCGCCAGCGAGTTGACCGAGATCTTCTCCGCCCCCGCCAACAGCACCCGCGACATATCCTCAAGCGTGGAAATCCCTCCGCCCACCGCAAACGGAATGTGAATGGCCCGCGCCACTTCCCTCACCATCTCGATGTCAATCGGACGCCGCTCCGCCGATGCGGTGATGTCATAAAACACCAGTTCGTCGCACCCGTCCTCATAATACTTCGCCGCCAATGCCACCGCATCGCCCAGCACCACGTTGTTCTGGAACTTGACCCCCTTGGTGACCTTCTTGTCACGCACATCCAGACAGGGAATAATCCGTTTCGTCAGCATCGTCCATCCCACCGGCTGAAGTTTTGAAAGAGTCGTAATCCGATCCGCCCGGATTTCTCGGGGTGAAACTGCGTCGCCACCAGATTGCCTCGCCCAATGACGGAGGCGAACTCAACCCCGGCATAGTCCGTCACCCCCGCCACATCCCCGGGATTCTCCGGATCGGGATAGTAACTGTGCACAAAGTAAAACTCACTCCCATCGTCAATCCCCTCAAAGATAGGGTGCGGGCGCCGCAACCGGACCCCGTTCCACCCAATCTGCGGAACCTTGTCCTCGCGGTTCACTGGCCGGAACAACCGCACACGCCCCGGCACCAGCCCGATGGTTGGCACCCCGCCATCCTCCTCCGAATACCCCAGGATGATCTGGGTCCCCAGGCAGATCCCCAAGAACGGCGTCCCGCGCCGCACAACCTCCCGGAGGGTATCTGCGAGTTTCAAGGATTCCAGATGCTTCATCGCCGCCCCGGCCGCCCCAACCCCGGGAAAAACCACCCGGTCAGCCGTCAGAATGTCGGCAGACCGGTCCGTGACCTGAGCGTCGAGCCCCAGCACCTCGAACGCCAGACGCACACTGGTCAAATTTCCGGCTTTATAGTCAACGATTGCTATCACAGGCACATAGTCTTATGTTACTCTCCGCTCTTGTCGAGCAAGAGTTTCAAAGAAAAGCGTCACCTAAAAAGAGAGTCCAGCATGAACCGATTCATCACCTTCCTCGCCATCCTGACCGTCGCCATGGCCGGAACCCCGTCTGCCCAGGCGAATCTGTTACACGACGCCGTCAGCCGTAACGATGCCCGGCAGGTCAAACTGCTGGCCTCCGGCGCCTCCACGGAAATGATCAATGCCCTGGATGCCGACGAAAACACGCCACTGCACATGGCAGCCGCCCTGGGTTCCATCGAGATTGCCGAGTTGTTGCTGGCCGCCGGTGCCAACATCAACCGAACCTCACCCAGTGGTCTCACCGCCCTGCATTACGCCGTGAACAAAAACCAGACGGGCATGGTGAAGTACCTCCTCTCCAAGGGTGCCGAGGTAAACGCCTCCACATCCAAGGGATCAGCATCCCTCCACTGGGCCGCGTATAACGCCAATACCTCGGTCGCCAAACTCCTCCTCAGGGCCGGCGCCAATGTCAACTTGAAGGCCTCCAACGGCTTCACTCCCCTCCACTGGGCCGCTTATAACAATGCCCCCGACATGATCGCCCTGCTGCTCGCCTTCCGTGCCGATCCCGCAGCCAGGGATAACAACGGCCAGACCCCCGCCGACGTGGCAACTGACCGAAAATCCGACAAAGCCATCGCCGCCCTGACGCCAAAGCAACCCGGCAAACTGAGTCGTTTCTTCCCCCGTGAACCGGCCACCCCCGACCG
>JBIJCW010000207.1:0-3767 GCA_044344495.1 Kiritimatiellia bacterium
TAGCACCACTTCACGCGACTTCGCCGTGCCCGCCCCGCCTGACTTCCCTCTCCCCACAAGGACAACGGTATTCGTTTCCGCGGTGACCCCCGCCAGTTTATCCTTCAGATCGCGAATCTCTCGTTCCTGCTGGTAGGCATGCCGCGCCAGTTTTTCCAACGCCTTCCGGAAGGCGTCCGCCACCTTCCCCGACCGTTCCGTCTTCTGGCCACTCTTGATTGCCTCTTGCGAAAGCTTCTTGACCTCGGCCTCCATCTCGCTAACCCGCTGCCTCAGATTGTCCCGTGTGGATGTTTCGGTCTGCACCGCGCCGCGAACGGTAACCAGTTCCTGCCGCAACCCGGCGTTTTCCTGTTCCAGTTTACGGAAGAGATCGGACCCCGGGCCCGGCGTCGGCATGGCGGGCGCAGGACTGTTGGTGGGCATGGCCCTAATCGAACCGATCGCCTGCCGCAACCGGTCCACTTCCCGGGCTAGGACAAGGTTCTCGGCCTGCAGTCGGCCCATCTCGTTCCTTGTCTCTTCCGGAGTCTTGAGTTGCGCCATCAGCGCCGTCAATTGATCGCGCTTCCGCTCCAAATCGCGCACATCAAGGATTAACGCCGCATTTTGCCGCCTCAAGTCGCCGATCTCCCGTGCCAGCCGATCCTGGTCCCGGCGCAAATCCAGATTCTCCTCAATGACCTTCTGGTAGGAACCGGGATCGACTTGCTGGGCATGGGCAACCCTACCTGGCCAGAAAAACAGGCCCAGAAACAGGACCATCCCTACGAGCGATAGAAACTTGGTCGGACAGGGAACGGCGTCGCAGGAGCTCCGCCCTCCAATGGTCCCACGGGAAAACATTGATTCCCCTCCTCCGCACACCTTCCCCCTGGAGGGCGGAGCTCCCGCGACGCCGCACACATGATCCCGCCTCAGGAGATGAAAATCGGGTGTGTTCTTCATTGCTAAACTCAGAGGACGAAGTTCCCGCGACGCCGGTGGAAACAAAACAGAAGCCAACAAATACCGGTCTCGCAGGAACTCGACCCTCTAGAAATCAGTTCATCTCTCAAGCGCCATCACGGCGTCATATCGGTGGCCGTAAGCCCGATGCTGGCATTCTCCGCGCCTTTCATCGGTTTCTTCGCATCCTTGCTTCGCTCAAAGAACTTGTCCCCCGTCACAATGCGGGGCGTCAGAAGTACGATGATTTCAGAGTTATTCTTGATGATTTCATCCGCCCTGAACAAAACCCCCAACAAGGGGATGTTCCCCAGGAACGGAACTTGCGTCCGCTTCTTGCTCTCGGTTTCCTCAATCATGCCGGCAATGATGATCGTCACGCCATCCTTCACGCTGATACTCGTCTCCGCGTACGATTTCTTCACCACAGGAACACCGGAATTCCCTTCCGACGTCGAGGGATTGGCGTCATACCAATTCAAGACAGAACTGACTTCAGGCCGGATATCGCAGGTGATGAAACCCAGTTCATTGATCCTGGGTGTAACCCCCAGCGTCACACCAACATCAACAAACTTGTAGGTCTTCCCGACCACATTGGAACTCCCACTCTCGTACTGCAACTCCGAGTAAGGCTGGGTTGTGATCGCCTTGATCGTCGCTTCCTTGCCATCCACCGTCGCAATGTGCGGATTTTGCAGCAACCGGGTCTTCCCCACCGTTGACAAGGCGCGAACCACCGCATTCAGATCGGCTCCCGCGGCAATCGTATGATAGGTAACGCTTCCGCCAACCCCTTGCGCTGTCGCCGCCAGGGGATCAAGACCCAACGGCGCCACGGTCTTCGAAACCGGCTTCAGCGAGAAACGCGGATCCAGTCCCTGGAACAGGTAATCCCAATTGACGCCCAGACTGAAACGATCATCCAACTGCACCTGGACAATCTTGGCTTCAATGAACACCTGCTTCTGCGCGCGATCGAAAATGGCCACCAGATCGCCGATCTTCTTCAGGGCATGCGGCAGATCCGTCACAATCAGCGTCTTGGTGCGCTTGTCGGCCCGCAGGTCACCCACATCCTTCGTGAGCATAAGCGTGATCTTCGGCTCAAGTTCATCCACGGTCGCATACTGCAGAACAAAATTCGTCGTCACCGTCGGCATCACCCGCTGCACGGTGGGAATCTCCGTCTTCAGGATCACCTCTTCCATTTCCTTGATCTTCTCGGGCGTGTCGATCAGGACCAGTGTTCCCGTGTCGTTGTCGAAGACAATCTTGCCCAGCGAACTCTTGATGTTCTCCAGCAACTGCGCCATGTTGCCCGGCTTGGCATACTTGAGCTCAATGATCTTTGCCTGCTTGCGTTCATAGAACCCTTCGCCATGAAGTTCGCGGTACTCCTTGTCGGTCATCACCTTGACAATGTTACCCTTGAGTTCATACGCCAGCCCGTTGGCCGCCAGCACAATCTCCAACGCATCGCCCAGCGTCACATCCTTGAGCATGAGTTTGCTGGTGCCCGCCACTTCCCGCCCGATGATAATGTTCAACTCGCCCTTGACGGCCAGGAACTTGATCAAATCCACCACATCCATGGCATCCGGCATATCCAGGGAAATTTTCTTGTCGAGGCCGGGCAGACCATACTCGGTCAGGAGTCTGGGTTTTCGATCGGTCGCGTTGGTGCCAGGAGACTGGGCCAGACACGCCCCCGCTGCCGCCAGAACCATGACGATGACCAGCCCCTGCCGCCAGAGGCTGCCTCCTGCTCGATGCATCATGTATCTCATTTCAGTTCTATCTCCTGTTTCCCCTGTTTCAGGACGGCACGATCGGCGAGAACCCGTTCCAATGTATACCCGGTATCCCCCACCAACTGCCCCTTCTTGATGAAGTAAGTTCTGGACTCCGCCTTGTTCCTGATAATGGCCATGGATTCCTGATCCACCGAACTGTCGATCGACACGCCCAGCAACTTCAAATCCGCCACCTTGCCCGTCAACACGGCCACCGTCGAGGTCGCCGATTTGGCATCCACGGAAAGAAACACATTCCGCTGCGACACCTTATCCAGAAACACATCCACCGACGGCAACCCTTCCTTGAGAATCGCAACCGCCACCACATGTTGGGCACCCGCTCCGGCCTTCAACCGATCCCCCTCTGCCGCAACATCCGCCCGAATTGACGCGACACTATAGACAACCACGCCCAACAGGACAAGAACAACCCCCGCCAAAACCCGATTGAACAATACCAATCCGTTCAAACTCCCCGGCCGCTGAACGGACTTGCGGGATCCTGAACTTTCCACTGTTTTGGGAGCAGGAGCCTCTCCGGCGCTCTTGCCTGCATCCCCGGCACTTTCCATCGCCACAGCAACCGGAGCCCCCTGTGCCGAACCCGCCTGCGGTGAGCTAGTCGAACCCGCCTGCGGTGAGCTAGTCGAACCCGCCTGCGGTGAGCTAGTCGAACCTGCCTGCGGTGAGCCTGTCGAACCCGCCGAACCCGCCTGCGGTGAGCCTGTCGAACCCGCCAACTTCAACTTCTTTTCCACCTTCTCGGGCGGCACTTCCGCCACAGTGGAATGAGACGTAGCTCCCTCTCCCTTCCGTGGAGAGGGTTCATTCACCTGAACCGATCCAACTGCAACCGCCTGCGGTGAGCCTGCCCGCGGTGAGCCCGTCGAACCCGTCGAACCCGCCTGCGACACCGGTGGCGTAGCCACTGCGGCTAAGGCCGATCCTGCAACAGTCTGCTGGCCCCCCTCCCCTGCCGGCTTCTTATCCTGCTGGATCAACGCCAGAAGTTTTTCCTCC
>JBIJCW010000209.1:0-3760 GCA_044344495.1 Kiritimatiellia bacterium
GCCCCCCCTAAAACCGAAAATAAATAAACGGATTGAAATGACTCGTCGCCAACGCCACTGTTGACAACACCAGCATCACCAGCGCCGCCACCCCCTGCACCCCCGTCCGCCATGGGCGATCCAACGCCACCATCGGTTCGTCACACCATGACAACAAATCCCCCTTGATCGCCGGGCCAAAACAAATCCCCGCCGCCAATACCAGCATCACCGCATGCCGCATCTCGAAACACCCGGCCAACGTCCCCGTCACCGTGGAGGCACCTCCTGTCATACTTCCCAGGAATCGCACCGCATACCCGAGATCCGGCGCACGGAAAAACACCCACCCGATCAACACCAACACAAACGTTCCCGGCACCGCCACCCACCGCGGCATCCGCCCCAACCGGGTTCCCGAAAACAACTTGTCCAGACACAGGAACACACCGTGGTAGGCACCCCATGCCACAAAGTTCCACGCCGCCCCATGCCAGAAACCGGAAATCAGAAACACCAGCCACAGGTTCCAGTACGTCCGGATCCGCCCCTTCCGGTTCCCGCCAAGCGGCACATACACGTATTCCCGCATGAAGTTGGACAACGAGATATGCCACCGGCGCCAGAATTCAGTGAAACTGGCGGAAACATAGGGCCGGTTGAAGTTCTCCAAAAACTCAAACCCCAGCATCCTCCCCAACCCGATCGCCATGTCCGAGTAACCCGAGAAATCGAAGTACAGCTGGAATGCATACGCCAGGATCCCTATCCAAGCCGCACCCGCCCCCAATGTCGCCGCCGACTGCGCAAACACCCCGTCCGCCGTTTCCGCCAGCACATTGGCCACCAACACCTTCTTGGCCAACCCCACACAGAACCGGATGATCCCCGCATAGAACCGCTCCACCTTGTAGTCGCGCTCCCGCAACTGCAGCGCCACGTCGTGATACCGCACAATCGGCCCGGCAATCAGTTGGGGGAATAACGTCACATAAAGCAGGAAATCCTTGAAACTGCGGGCCGCCGGCGCCACCCCGCGATAAACATCCACCAGATAACTGATCTCATGGAAGGTGAAGAACGATATCCCGATCGGCAGCGCCACCGCCGTCCACCCCACCGACGACATTCCCGCGGCACCCAGCACCAGGTTCAACTCATCCACAAGGAAGTTCGCATACTTGAAATATACAAGCACAGTTACATTGACCAGCACTCCTGCCGCCAACCAACCGCGCCGCGTCCCGTAGCGGCACTCCTTCGAGTGCCGCCCTGCCGCCCGCCCAGTCAGGAAGGAGGCCCCCGGATGGTCAATCATCCGCCCGACCACAAAATTACCCGCGCAGGCGGTAATCAATACCAGGACAAATCGCGGCGCCCCCCAGGCGTAGAAAAAGAGACTGGCAACCAGGGCAACGGCATTCCTGAACCGCCGCGGCACCAGGTAATAGACCAGCAGAATCGCCGGCAACAGCAATAACAGGAAGGTTAGGGAACTGAAGACCATTTCAGTCTTTTCTGGAGGGCGGAGCTCCTGCGACGCCGGATGACCCATCATGCCGCCCAAACAGGACGCGCATCAACCCGTCCCCGCGCATCGCGCCCAGGGCGCCACCCGGACAATCCAGTTCGCTGTACGTCATGACGGCATCCGGCGCCATGCCCGGCATGCACACCGACACCGGCACCGGCGTCCGCGTATGCTTCCCTGTCCTCAACGGCACCGGATGATCCGGCAGGATCGCATAGGTCGCTCCAGCCCCCACCGCCTCCATCACAGGCACAATGATGCGCGCATCGAAATCCTCAATGGCCCGGATCTTGAGTTTCAGGTTCTGCTCGTGGGACACTTCGTCAATGGCCTCCACATGCACATACACAAAATCGTGATGCTTCAATGCCTCGATCGCCGCCCGCGCCTTCCCTTCGTAATTTGTGTCGATATACCCCGTCGCGCCAGGCACGGCAATGGCCTCCATCCCCAGACAGCGCCCCAACCCCATGATAACGTCCACCGCCGAGATCACCGCCCCCGAGACCCCGTATTTGTCCCGAATCCGCTTCAGCGCCCCTGCACGCCCGCCACTCCACGGCCAGATCCCGTTGGCCATCGGCTTGCCCTCGGCACGCAACCTGCAATTGACCGGATGCGCTTCCAGAACCGCTGGCGCCTCGGCGATTAACCGCCTCAGGCAATCCGCCGTCGCGCCCCCTTCCGCCGTCAGCGAAGCCGGCAAATGATCGGCAACCCGTTGCCCGTGATTGTCATCCGGTTTCTCTGTGCGTACCTGCGATGTGTAGGAGGCCCCCGATAGCACCAGAATGTTCCGGTAACTGAGCCCCGCGTGGAACCGCAGGGCTGCCCCCGCAAACCGCTCGTTCAACGCCCCGATCAGGGCGGCCGCGTCGGCCTGGGCAATATGCCCGCCGGAAAAATCACGCAGAACCCCATCCTCTACCGTGGTGAGATTCACCCGGAACGCCGTATCCTCAGCCCCAAGAACCACGCCCCGCCCCGCCGCCTCCAGCGGTCCGCGCCCGCAGTATTCCTCCGCCAGGTCACAACCCAGGACGGACATGTTGGCGACCTCGCTGCTCGTCGGGTACCCCGGCGGAAGGGTCAACAACGAACCGGACCGCCCCCCGCGGGCAATCCGGTCCATTCCGGGCGTCTTCGCCACCTGCAATGGCGTCTTCCCCCCCAGTTCCTGCATAGGCTCATCGGCCATGCCGTCACCAAGAAATACAACCGTCTTCCGCCCGCTGTTCACAGCAAAATGTCCACTGTTCCGAATTCTGGATTCTGGATCCTGCATTCTGGATTCTGAATTCTGGATTCCGGGTTCAACCCATCACTTCCTCTTGATCGACTTGATCGACACCGTCTGCACAGGCACATCCCCCATCGGCCCGCGATGCCCCGTCTTCACCGCCGCAATCTTGTCCACCACGTCCATGCCTGCAATCACCTTGGCAAACACCGCATACCCGTAGTCCCGCGTGCCGTGGTTGAGAAAATCATTGTTCGCCACGTTCATGAAGAACTGGGTCGTGGCGCTATCCACCACCGAGGTGCGCGCCATGGAAAGCGTCCCGCGATCATTCTTGAGCCCGTTGGCCGCCTCATTCTTGATCGGCGCCTTCGTCGGTTTCTGGTTCAGAGCCTCGTCAAACCCGCCGCCCTGGATCATGAAGTTCGGGATCACCCGGTGAAACACCGTGCCGTTGTAGAATCCCGCATCCACGTAAGCGAGGAAGTTGCTGACCGTCACCGGCGCCTTGTCGGCAAACAGTTCGATCTCCACGTTCCCCATCGAGGTTTCCATCACCACCACCGTCGCCGCATTTGTTGCCATTGTCTTCTCCTCTGCCATGGTTGTCTGACCCGCCCACACTCCTGCCATCATCAACACACACAGTAATCTCTTTTTCACAATTCTTCTCCCTGCCAAAAGACGCTTACGATAACCAAGGAACACTGCAAGGTCAATTTGTCTTCACAAGCCGCCCGGCCCTTGCCGGTCAGCCGCGTAGGTCACTCCCACGGCCTTCCGCCACCAATCCAGCGTCCGCATATTGCCGCGGGTATCATCCCACGCCATCTCGGGAGCTTGCCGCTCACCCAAATGCCGCGCCACCACATCCGCCTCCAAGGCATACAATCCGCGTTCCGACGGGATCTCGAGCACCTCCCCGTCCGGATTGCCTTGTCGAGTCACCACCAGCTTGCCTGCCCCGCCGTTCACACTACACATCCACGGGGACGGCACGGTAATCTGCC
>JBIJCW010000210.1:0-3751 GCA_044344495.1 Kiritimatiellia bacterium
GGTGGCGGGGCCGCAGGAAGGGGTGGATGTGGGGGGGTGGGCGGCGGGTGTGGTGATCCTGATGCTGGTGATCGGCATGGTCACCGCCACGGGGATGTTGTTTTCGCAGGGGTTGCGGCGGCCGACGGCGGCGGCGGTGGCGACGTTTGTTGCGGCGGGAATGGTGGTTTTCCGGGGGGCGTTGCGGAGTTGGATCGGTACCGGCGGGGCGGATGTGAGTGACGGGTATGCCTCGGTGGGGTCCCATGTGGCGGTTTTTGCCGCCGGCGTGGTGGACAGTCGAGCGCTGGTGTTTTATGGGTCGGTGACGGCTGGAGTGCTGTTCCTCAATATCCGGATGCTTCAACTGGCGCGTTGCCGGAAGGTGTCTGGGGTTATGAACATGGCGGTGGCAACGGGGTTGACGGTGACGCTGATCCTCATGGTTAACTTTGTTGCCATGCGACACGGGGTGAAGTGGGACTGGACCCAAGGCGGGAGCGGGCTGCTTTCCGCGAAGACGGTGGATGTGTTGCGTGTCGTCAATGTGCCCGGGTCGGTGACGCTGGTGGCGCGGGCGGGGGATCCGCTGGTGCCGGCGGCGCGCCGGTTGCTGGACCAGTATGAGCGGGCTTCCACCTCCCTGAGTGTCATTCATGTGGATCCGGACGTGGAGATCGGGAAGACGCGGGATCTGGTTGCGAAGTTTTCCATTCGGGAAAGGGGTGCCCTGATTGTGGAGTTCGGGCGGCGGCGCCGGGTGCTTTACCTTGGCAGTTTCATGGAGCGATCCCGGGCGGTGAAAGAGAAGCATTTGCGGGGCGGGGTTTTTCTGGAGGCGATGGAACAGAGTCTCACGTCGGCGATTAACGGGTTGGCGCAGGAAACGGTACCGGCGGTTTGTTTTCTGCGAGGGCACGGGGAGCGGAGTCCCGATGAGCATGGTGATTACGTGGGCTATTCCGAGATCGCCGGGGTGCTTCGTGACAGTCCCGCCGAGGTGCGCTCCATTGCCCTGGAGGCGCCGGGAGGCGTGACCAATGACTGTGCGCTGCTGGTGATTGCGGGGCCGGTGCGTTCCTTCTCGCCGTGGGAAGTGGGGCGGATTCGCGAGTATCTCGGGCGGGGCGGGCGGGTGCTGGTCTTGGTGGATGCGGGGGTTGAAACGGGATTGGAATTGCTGTTGGAGGAGTGGGGGGCCCGTTTAGGGGCGGGGTTTGTGGTGGATCCGCGCGGGGGGGCTGTGGTGCCGTTTGACAAGGGGCGTGCGGCGACGGGCATCGGGGAGGTGTTATTGACGACGTACGGGCAGCATCCGGTGACCCGGGGGCTGGGGGCGTTGGTGAGTACGTTGACGTTGCCGCGTCCGGTGGAGGTGGTGGGCGGCGAGGCGAGCGGGGCGAGGCTTACGGATGAGATTGACCGGCCGCAGGCGGTGCGTCTGGCCTTGACGTCGCGGCAGAGCTGGATGGAAACCGACACCGAGCGGCAGCCGCCGCAATTCAATGAAGGGTATGACCGGCGCGGGCCCCTGAGTGTGGCGGTGGCGGTGGAAAAAGCGGGCCGGTCGGCCATCAAAATGGATATCCGTCCGGTGCGGTTGGTGGTGATTGGTGACTCGCAATTTGCGGCCAACCGGTGTTTGACGGGAGGGAACCGGTTGTTGTTCCTGAATGCGGTGGACTGGTTGCTGGAGCGCGAGGGGCCGGCGTTGACCAGTAGTGGCGCCCGGGACGGGATGTTTGACGTGAAGTTGAGTCCGGAGATGCGTTGGCCGGTGTTCCTGCTGTTGGCAGTGTTGTGGCCTGTGGTGATGCTGGTATTGGGTGTGTTGGTGGGGCTGGGTCGGCGTGATGTTCGCGCCGACAGGGTGAAGAGGGGGGTGGTGGCATGACGTGGAGGCCGATACGATGGTTGTTGGCGGCAATCGGGGTTGTAGGGTTGTTCATTGTGATGTTCGAGCGTGGTTCCCCCGGGGGACGGCTGGCGGCATTGCCGGATCAACCGCTGCTGCACCTGGACGTGGCTTCGGTGACGCGGTTGAGCGTGGCCACGCCGGGGTTCAAGGCTGAATGTGTTGCGCGTAATGGCAAGTGGCATCTGGTGCGCCCGGTGGACACGCGTGCGGATGCGGCGGGGGTGCGACGTCTTCTTGAGTCGTTGAGCCGGACGGTCCGGAAGGAGGTCATCAGTGTGGCGCAGCAGACCCGGCGTGGGCTCACGCTGGCGAGTTTCGGGCTTGAATCCCCGCGGGCGCGGTTGCAGGTCGGTTCGGACGAGCGGCAGGATGAAGTGGTTATTGGCGGAGGGGTGCCGCTAACCAAGCAGGTGTATGTGATGATGGGCGAGTCCGACGAAGTGGTGGCGGTGAGTGGTGACGTGGAGGGGGCGATTCCGGCGACCCTGGATGTATTGCGGGATCGGGCGGTGATTCCCGGTTGGTTTGAGCGGATTTCGCGATTGGAAATCAAGCATCCGGCAGGGTTTGTGCAATTGGTTTTCCGGGGGGGTGAGTGGCGGATTCAGCAGCCGCAGGCGGCGCGGGCGGATGGGGCGGCTGTGGAGCGTTTGCTCGGGGTGTTGCGTCGGTTAAGCGTGGAATCGTTCGGGTTGGAGGCGGCGGCTGCTGCTGATCCTGTGGCCTATGGGCTGGGGCGGGACGAGGCGGTTGTGCAGGTTGCGGTGTGGCAGGAAGGGGGAGGGGAACCGATTGAGTTTACGGTGGGGAAGACCAAGCAGGACACGCCGGATCTGGTCTATGCGCGGGTGAGCGATATGGGCATGATCTGTTTGCTGCGGAAGGACTGTATTCCCGCGTTGACGGTAACGGCTGAAGACTTGCGTGACCGGCGGTTGTGTGATGCGGTGCCCTCGATGGTGACATCGGTTGTCTTGCGTGACGGGGAGAAGAAGTTGGTCATGCAGCGTCAGGAGGGGGAAGGGTGGATGATTACGGATCCGCTGCGTGCGAAAGCCGACGTGGGTCTGGTGGGTGGTTTTCTGAGGAGGTTGTGTGCATTGCAGGCGGAACCGGTCGGCGGGGAGGCGGCGTCCAACCTTGTCTCGCAGGTGAGTACGTCGGCCACCTGGCGGGTTGTGCTGTCGACCGTTCCGGTGACGAATGCGCCGGTTGGCGGGAATCAGGGGGGTGTGGGGCCGGGGACCACGTGGAGTTATGTGGTGGCGACGAATGCGCGGGCAGGGACTCGTGTGGTGTATTGCGAGGAGTCGCGCGAGGTCTACCGTGTTGCGGCCAATGATTTTCCGGGTGTGCTGCCGGGAAGGGGGCAGATGCCGGTGGCGGATGCACTGGTGTATATGGACCGGCGGGTCATGGATGTTGATCCGGCGAACGTCAGGCGGATCACGGTGGCCCGTGATGGGGTGGAAGAGAGCGTGGTGCGGGATGCGCAGGGGCACTGGACAGCCGACTCGCCACCGGAGGCCAAAGTATTGGATGCATCCGTGGCAGGGGTGTTGCGGGCCTTGAGCGTAATGCGTGCCGATCGGGTTGAATCGGCGGCGGTGACGAATCCGGCGGCGTATGGGTTGGGTGAGCGGGCGGCCCGATTGACGTTGGGGCTTTCCGGAATGGGCGGCATCCAAAAGACGCTCACGGTGGGATCGGCGACGGCGGATGGGAAGGTGTATGCGGCATTGCAGGGGCAGGATGTTGTTTTTGTCCTGCCGAAAGATACGGTGGCGGCCTTGATCCGGAAGCTGGTTGTTGAACCCTGAAGCGCAAGACGCGAGGGGTGAAGCGTTAGATGTG
>JBIJCW010000120.1:0-7040 GCA_044344495.1 Kiritimatiellia bacterium
TCTGTGTGTATTGGTGATTGATGAGGGGGCGTTGGTGCTGAGCGACCAGTAGTTCAGCATCTCGCGGACTGCCAACATGCCATTGGAGATTGACGCCTGAGCGGTCTCAATCACCTCAGTCATATTGCTGTCCACATTGATGTCATGGCAACCGGACAGGTAGCACCCGTTGGTTTCGACATGGAACTCATGGGGCACATGGCACAGGGTACAGGAGGCACCCTTGGTATTGATGCCGTGTTGAGATGACCCGGTGCCCAGAACCGGGCGGGGTACCGTGTTGGTGTCGGTCGTAATGCCGATGGTGGCTGAATTCATGCTGTATTGATGGGAGACGTGTAGTGAACTGTTCAAGACCGTTGTCAACTCCGACACGCGTTCACGGTGGCACTGTCCGCACAGCATCACATCCGGATTGTAGTACGTCATGTGGTTGGTCAAGGCCAGGAAGAAGTTTGTGGCCTGATTGGCGCCGAAAGCCATTCCGTTAGCGCCCCACAAAGGTCCGTATGTGTTGGTGAATTGCATGTAAGGAATCGTGTAAGCATTCGTGGAGTAGAGTGGGTAGCGGAGATGATATCCGCCGTTCTCCAGATGCTGATTATGCGGATCGTGGCAGGTGACGCACCCGACGCCGGCTTCGAGCACTTGATTTGTTGTGGGGAAGATGACGCTGGTGGTCGGAGCGCTGATAGCGGGGGCATTCACGAGGTCATGTTGGACTCTGCCCGAATGGCAGGGGCCGCACTGCGCCATACGTCCCTCGCTGGTCGCGATGTTGGTATTGGCATAGGTTGAAGCGAAATGCATGTTCGTGCCTGTGCGGCCATGGTAGTAGGTGCGTCCGGCGGACCCGGCCCACTCGTCATACTGGGGTTGGTCCGTGCCCGTATGGCAACCGCCGCAGACCATGGGCGATTGTGACACGGCGGGGGTGAACATTGAGCCAGCGTGTCCACCGGCGGGACCGTGGCAATTCTCGCACTGGACGCCGCCCTTCCAAGGAGTGTTGGTGGTGTTGTACCCCGTCGAATATCCATAGCCGAGGGTATGGCAACTCAGGCAGGCGGTATTTGTCGCCTGGTTGGGTGATTGCGCGGCGAGAGTCCGCAGTGCGCTGGCGTGCGGGGTGTAGGACCAGCTATTGACGGTGTTGGGATGGCAGGCTTGACAGCCATTGGCGACGGAGATGTACTGCAACTCCGGCCCGACAAGTCGGAAGTTGGCGGCGATGGGGCCCGGGTTCGCCAGGCGGAAACACCCGACCAGCGCATTGGTGAGCGGAGAAACCGTGAACCAACTCACCATGCCGTTGGTGCTGGCTTCAACCTGGAAGGGGCCTTGGAGTCCAACCCAGGAGACCGCCGTGGTCTGTGATCCGACGGCGATGCTGGTGACATGGATGTTCGGATCGATACCGCCAGCGCTCAAATGATTCATATCATAATCGCGGGCCAGAATCGTGCCGGCCGACATCATCGTGCCGACGGCCAACGCTGCTACCAGCGTCTTGCTTGCAACGTTCATCTTTTGCATCGTGGACTCCATGTTGATTTACCTTCGTATAAGACTGGCTGAAAAATCACTTCTTCGCGGCGGGATTCGGATGCTCGATCTTCTTGACCGCCTGTTCGAGATCAAACCCGACTTTCTTGCCATCCTTCGTGGTGTAGCGCGCCGGATTCCAGGAAGGCGACTTATCGTTGTGGCAAAGGAGACAATTCTTGGTGGCCGGATAGATCATTCCATTTTTGACCGACTCATCGCGGCTTTCCATGACGGCCTTGCTCTTGTAGTTCTTGCCCGGTCCATGACAGGACTCGCAGGTGACGCCGTCTTCGGGGGTAATCTTGTCGGTCGCGACGGCTTCGGTCCAATTGTACGCCGTCGAGTGGCACTTCAGGCACTTGCCGCTCGTTTGGGGATCGGTGACGCCAACCTTGGCGCCGGCGGCCTTGGCTTCCGGGGTGCCCAACGTCGCGAACGCTTTGGCGTGGGGGCCCGACTGCCATTTAGCCAGTTGGTTGCCGGTGTCGTCCTTCTTATGGCACATGCCGCAACTCTTGGTGCCCACATAGAGTGTCGCGTCGGCACCCTGAGCGAGGCTAATGCCGGCTCCATAAGACATCCCGGTTACGATCAGGCCAGACACAACCAACTTAGCGAATACTTGCATGTGACGGTCTCCTTAAAGAGTGAGGGTTTTTGTCCCTTTAGTTACATCCACTATCGCATTATTGGAACAAGCCCCACAATGGGACACATATCACATTAATGGAACTTTTCTATGACTGCGGCGGAGGGGGCAAAGGAGGGGCGGTGGGGGTGGAGTGCTGGGGTTCAACTTTCTTCACCCGTGACGCGAGGTCACGGGGATCGTCACTACTGTGTTTGGCGTCACACCGTGACGCGATACAAAATTCGGAAGGATGTAGGACCGCACGGCGTGCGGTCGAATTCTGAGCATGACAGTACCAAAACCCGGAGATGCGCCCCCGACGCCCGATCCGAAATCATTTTGTTGATCTGGGGTTTGGGTGGCACTATAATTTTGTCTCGCAGTTATGCATAACACGAAAGCAAACAGGTTGTTCTTCAACGATGAGTGCATTGATTGATAACGGGGTTTTGCCAGAGCGGGTTTCAGGCGTGCCCCCTCGGTCGGATGGTTTTGTGTACGGGACATTGACCTCGCTGGGGTTTGCGCTCGGGGTTGTGACATTGCTGGCGCTGGCTTGTCTGGTTGGGACGATCCTGCCGCAGGGCGATCAGGTCGCCGGGTTTGTGGAGAAATATCCCGGGGCACAAGGGTGGATGCGCGTGCTGGTCGCGGCCGGGTTCACGCATGTATTTTCCTCGTGGTGGTTCATTGTGTTGCTGTGTCTTCTCGCCGCCTGTCTGGCCGCGTGTTCGGCGCGGCGTTACCTGACCATCCGGCGTTGTTCAGGCGCCAAACGGATTCGCGTCATCGGTTCATTCCTTGCTCACGTCAGTATGTTGCTCATCCTGCTGGGCGGGGTGATTCGGGTTCTTTGGGGAGAGAAGGGTGTTCTCGCTTTTCGGGAAGGGGATACGGTTTCGGCGTTTGCGGTGCAAGGCGGAGTTGTGCCGCTTGGGTTTTCCGTTCATCTGACGCAATTCGCAATTGAGTTGTATGACGCGCCGAAGCAGACGGATGATGACCATGGCGTGCTGGCGGTTCAGTGGCCGGAGAAGGGACTAACGGCGGAGATTCCGGTTGAGGTGGGAGTGGTCCGGGCCATTACCTCCCCTGGGGCGGAGGCGAATACGGAACCCGACTTCCGGCTGACCGTCACGCGCTACGTTCCTGCGTTTACGATCGAGGCGTCCACGGGGGAGGTGCGGAGCAGTTCGCCGGAGCCGAACAATCCTGCCATTCAAGTGTCGATACAGGGTGGGGGACAAACCAATACGGAGTGGGTGTTTGCCCGGTTTCCTGAGTTCACCTCCCATGCGAGTGGGGTGGGCGCGTCGGGGATGCCTCTGCGGTTCAGGTTCCTGTTCCATGCCGGTACGGCGAAGGGAGCGGGGATGATCAAGTCGTTCAAGAGCACGCTTCAGTTCATCGATGGCGGGAAGGTGGTTCTGGAAAAGACAATCGCAGTCAACTCGCCGGTTTCGTACAAGGGTTACACATTTTACCAGTCTGGGTACAACCCGGAGGACATGAAATGGACTTCGCTGCAGGTGGTACGCGATCCCGGGGTTCCTCTTGTCTATGGCGGGTTCATTTTGATGATGGCGGGGTTGACGGTGGTTTTTTGCGTAGGCCCCTGGCTTGATTCGCAACGGCAGAAACCGGGAGTAATGACATGACCTCATTGTTTAATGCAAGTTTAGCGGCCTATTTCGGGGCGCTTGTTTGTGCGGTTGTCTTTCTGATGTCGCGACGGCGCTTCTTTGAGGTTGCCGCCGATCTTCTCATTCTTGCCGGCGGATTGATCCAGACGGTCTATCTGGGGGTCAGGTGGGCGCAGGCCGGCCGGGCCCCTTTCAGCAACATGTTTGAATCGCTGGTGCTTTTCGCCTGGACGGTGGCGGCGGTGTATCTGGTGTTGCGGATCTGGACAAGGATTCCATGGCTGACGGCGGCCACGGCGGCGTTTGCGGGACTGGCCCTGGCGCATGCCAGCACTTTCGAATCGGCGATCAAGCCGCTCATGCCGGCGCTGCAGAGCAACTGGCTGTCCTTTCATGTGGTGACGTGCTTTCTAGGTTACGGCGGGTTTGCGATTTCGGCGCTGGTCTCGATTGGGTTCCTGATTTCGGACCGGAAGGGCAGTGCCGTGCAGGCGGAAACCAAGGAGACGTTGGAGACGATTCTGACGCAGACCATTTCGTTCGGATTCCTCTTCCTCACGTTGGGTATCCTGACCGGTGCCGTGTGGGCGAACTCGGCCTGGGGTACCTACTGGTCCTGGGATCCGAAGGAGACCTGGTCGTTGATCACTTGGTTTGTTTATGCAGTCTTTCTGCATTGCCGGTTTATGCGCGGATGGCGCGGGCGACGGGCGGCGTGGATCTCGATCGTCGGGTTTTTCTCCGTGTTGTTCACGTACTACGGGGTCAACTTCCTGCTTTCGGGGCTACATAGTTACGCCAGGGGTTGATGGGGGCGTGTTTCCAATCGGCAGGGTTTCCAAGTTACAAGGAGCAAAGCAATGAGCGGTAAACTGATTGTGGCGAGCGCGGTAGCGATGACGCTGGTGGCGGCGACAACCTCGATGGGCGGGAAGTGCGTGGCGGCGCCGGATACCATGGCGGCCAACGCGGCGACCCGTGCGGAGGTGGCTTACAAGGGGACAGTGATGGAGACGATGAATGCCAGCCGGTACACCTATGCGAGAATTGATACGGGCAAGGAGAAGATCTGGGTAGCCGGGCCGGTGGCGGAAATCAAGGTCGGGGATTTGGTCTCAGTCGGGACGGGGATCCTGAACAAGGAGTTCCACAGCAAAACGTTGAACAGGACGTTTGACGAGATCCGCTTTGTCGATGCCATCATGACGGGCGGGGATACCTGCGGTAACACAGGTGCCGTGGCGACCGTGAAAGGGCTGCCGGAGGGGCATCCGGCGATTGGTGGAATGGGGATGCCGGGTGCGGCGGCGGATCCTGTTGTGGTGGGGATGATTGAAAAGGCGGAGGGGGGCAAGACGGTGGCGGAAGTGTGGGCAGGTAAGGTGGACTTGTCGGGGAAGAAGGTGGTGGTTCGGGGCAAGGTGGTGAAGGCCAACACGAGTATCCTGGGGCGGAACTGGTATCACCTGCGCGATGGGTCCGGAACGGACAAGGGTGACAATGACCTTGTGGTGACGTCTAAGGACATGGCGAAGGTGGGTGATGTGGTGACGGCGAGCGGCGTGGTGGGGCTCGGCAAGGATTTTGGGGCCGGGTACAAGTATGAGTTGATTATGGAAGAGGCCTCGTTGATGGTGAAGTAAGGGGCGCGGGCGGGTTCATCAAACGATGGCATCACGCAAGGAGTTTGGAGCACGGTGCTTGCACCTCGATTCTGCCGGCGTCGCAGGAGCTCCGCCCTCCAGATTCTGCCGGCGTCGCAGGAGCTCCGCCCTCCAAATTCCGCTGACGTTGCCGGAGCGACGCCATGAGTGCTTTTACTGCGTCTTTTGATGCTCTGAACCGGCACCGGGGTTTTCATCGGGTGTGTGCGGGGGATGGGGCGCTTTCTTTCCCAGCAGCCAAGACGGGTTCATCGGGTACTCGTTAGGATCGAAGATCACCCAGTACATGTGCCAGACCAGAATTGCCAATGCGGCCAGGACTGCCTCGTAGAAATGGATGACTTGCGCCACGTCGTGCCAGACCTTCGGTAGAAGGCGTAGCACAGTTTCCGAGAAGATCAGCATTACGCCGGTGACCGCCATCACCACGGATCCCCAGACCAGAGCCCAGTACTCCGCTTTTTCCGCATAGTTCCAACGGCGTGAAGGGGGTGGGGTTTTACGGAGCCCAATATTATGAGCAAACACGGCGAGGGCGTCAGTGGCGTCGGTCCAAACGGGCCACAGTGCCTTCAAGTGGGTGCGCCCCCCCCGGGTAAAGACCAGCGCGACCACGTGGATCAGGAAAAAGACAGTGAACGCCCAGCCGCAGATGCGATGGATCATGCCGCGCACATAACTACCGTTGGATAATGCATGGAACGGCCAGCTCCATACGGCGTCCGGCCACTTGTGGACGAATCCGGTATACGCCAACAGGACGAACAGGACCACCAGGACGTGGTGCTGGACGCGCATTCCGCGGGTCAGGCGAAGTTCGCCGTCCCCGGCTTTTACGGCGCGCATGTGCTCACGGGTTTTGCGCAGGTAATCGAGGAGAATAAAGCCCGCCATTCCGCCGATGATCAAGACGATCAGGGCAATGTAGGCCCAGGAAACAAAATTCACCACCCACGGCTTACCGGCCGCCGCGCCGGGTGGGGCATGGACCTTGAAGAAGTCGGCCCCCATACGGGTGCCGATACCCGGATGACACTTGCCGCAGGTCTGTGGCAGGTTCTGGGGATTTATCGAGGAACGGGAATCGCTGGACGGTAGAATATCGTGCACTCCGTGGCATGAGGCGCAATTGGCGGCGGTAGGGTTTCCGCCTTTCGACTCCAATCCGTGAAAGCTTTGCGCATAGGTGTCCGACACATTGGGCGGCAGGCGGTACTGTGTCACAATTCGTTGCGCCGCGTGACACTGGTTACAGGTTCCCGGGATGTTTGCCGGGGACACTCTGGATCCGGCAAGTTTCACGGCGACAATGGAATGTTCGCCATGGCAGTCGGTGCAGACGGGGGCATCGCGCACACCGGACTTGGCGGCCTTTCCATGAATGCTGCGGATATAGGTCTGGTTGACATTGTCGTGGCATTTTCCGCAGGTCGCGGGAACATTCTGCCAGTAGAGTTTTGAGGTGGGATTGGTGGAGCGGTGGAGGTCATGCGAACCGTGGCAATCCGCGCAGTTGGCGGCGTTCATCTCGCCTTTTTCCAGCAACGCGACGCC